>NZ_JBTGVF010000009.1:0-33525 GCF_054343435.1 Mycoplasma sp. 5370 | reverse complement strand
GTCCCATACTTTAAATTTTACTTTAAAGTGGTGCACTTGATCTTACAATTAAGCATCAATGGTTTTCCATTGATTTTTTTATTCTAAAAACGATTAAAAAGAGTATAATTTAATAATAAATTATAAGACAAAAAGAAAGAGGTAGTTATGAGTAAAGAGTATGGAGCAAGTAGTATTCAATCTCTTGAAGGATTAGAAGCTGTTAGAAAGCGTCCTGGAATGTATGTTGGTGGAACTGGAATAATTGCTTTACACCATTTAATTTGAGAAATAGTAGATAATGCAGTTGATGAATCACTTGCTGGATTTGCCAACACAATCGAAGTAACTTTAACTAAAGATGGATATGTTAAAGTTAGTGATAATGGTAGAGGAATCCCTGTGGATATCCATCCAAAACACGGAGTTTCTGCTGCAGAAGTAGTTTTAACAGTTCTTCACGCTGGTGGTAAATTCGATAGTAGTGCTTATAAAGTTTCTGGTGGTTTACACGGTGTTGGCGCTTCTGTAGTTAATGCTTTAAGTTCTAATTTAAAAGTTTGAATTAAAAGGGACCATAAAGTTTATTTCCAAGAATTTGTAAATGGTGGAAAAAAAGTTGATGACTTAAAAGTGGTTGGTGAATGTGGTGATGAAACAGGAACCACCATTATGTTTAAACCAGATTTTGAAATCATGGAACAACATGAATTCAAACTAGAAACAGTTATTGATAGAATCAAACAAACTGCCTACCTAACAAAAGGTTTAAAATTTATTGTTCAAGACGAAAGAGTGAATATTAAAAAGGAATTTCACTTTGAAGGTGGAATTATTGACTACATTTCTGAATTAACTAAAGGATATGAAAAAGTTACAGAAAAATCCATTTATGCTGAAGGTATTTTT
The DNA here is from genome assembly GCF_054343435.1 of Mycoplasma sp. 5370. Classification (NCBI taxonomy): domain Bacteria; kingdom Bacillati; phylum Mycoplasmatota; class Mollicutes; order Mycoplasmatales; family Mycoplasmataceae; genus Mycoplasma; species Mycoplasma sp. 5370. The sequence goes on along the minus strand of NZ_JBTGVF010000009.1, from coordinate 32,637 downwards.
AATTTAGGCGAAGAAAAATCAACAGACATAAATGTAGAAGTAGCACTACAATATGTAACTGAAGATAGAGAAGAAATCTTAACATATGCCAATAACATCTATAACAAAGAAGGTGGAACTCATGAAACCGGTTTATTTGACTCTTTATCTAGAATTTTAAATAATTATGCAATTGAAAATAAATTTTTAAAATCTGAAGCAGATAAATTTTCAAGAGAAGACTTAAGAGAAGGTATGTTTGTTGTAATTTCCATCAAACATAGCGATCCTATGTTTGAAGGACAAACTAAAGGTAAATTGATTAATAAAGACGTAAGACCCGCTGTAAATAAAATCTTTTCTGAAGTTTTTGAAAGATACTTAAATGAAAATCCAGGAGAAGCAAGAAAAATCATTGAAAGAAATTTACTTGCTCAAAAAGCTAGAAAAGCTGCTGCTTCTGCAAGAGAAGCAACAAAGAGAAAAAATCCTTTTGAAGTTGGATCGCTACCTGGAAAATTAGCTGATTGTTCAACAAAAAATGCTGAAATTGCTGAACTTTACATCGTGGAGGGAAACTCTGCTGGTGGTAGTGCTAAAATGGGTAGAGATCGTCACTATCAAGCTATTTTACCTTTAAGAGGAAAGGTTATTAACTCTCAAAAAACAAGTGATGAAAAAGTCTTTAAAAACGAAGAAATCCTTTCTTTAATTACCGCTTTTGGAACAGGTATTGGTCCAGAATTTAATATTAATAAACTTAGATATCACAAAATTGTTATAATGACCGACGCCGACGTTGATGGTGCTCACATTAGAACTCTTCTCTTAACTTTCTTATATAGATACTTTAGACCATTAATTGAATATGGATTTATCTACATAGCCCAGCCACCTTTATACAAAATTTCTTATAATAAAAAAGATGAATACGCTTATAATGATGCTCAAAAAGAAGAAATTTTACAAAGAATAGGTGATAGTAAATTCTCCATTCAAAGATACAAAGGACTTGGAGAAATGGATCCACAACAACTTTGAGAAACAACCATGGATCCCGCTGTAAGAAAAATGCTTCAAGTGCAAATTAAAGATGCTATGATTGCTTCACAAGTATTTGAACAACTTATGGGAGAAGAAGTTGGACCAAGACGTGAATTTATTGAAGAAAACGCTAAATTTGTTAAAAATATCGATTTATAAGAATAATTAAACAAGAACTTTGATTCTTGTTTTTTTCTTCAGTTTTGCAACCCATAAACCCAAATTCAGGAAAATAAAAAATCAAAACTGTAAGCGTTAACATAATTGAAATATGTTAAATTTATGTTATTGCTTTTTTGTTTTGATTTTATTTTTTTATAAATATTTTTAGTTCACTAGATAAATTTAAAATATTACAAAATCTATATAATAACTTAATTTTTGTCACATTATCAAAAGAATGAGAGATATAAAAATTGTCAATTAATTTTGCATAGAGTCGTTTTGGTTGTGAGTGTTTAACTTTATCTGTAGAGAGACTAGCTAAATTTAATCATTCATTTTGTTTTTGGTTTATTAATTCTAAGTGGTTTTCTGTTATATTCTTATATATTTTATTAAGCAAAATGCTTAAATGCTTTTCAAAAATAAATTTTGTATTTTTAAAAATAATGTATTTTACTTTATCATCTCTTACTTGATCATTATTAATTTTTTTAAAATTGTTTTCATTAATCATAAATAATTCATGAGAGTTATCATAAGTTTTGACATCTTTAGATTCTTTATTAATACTTTCTTGTTTGTTTTTATTATGAAACATGTGCTTAGATACTATTTTTTCAAATTTTTCATCTTTTTCTATTTGTAATTCTAGTAAATTATCTAAATTTAGAACTTGCAATAGTTTAAACAATTGTTTCATTCTTCTTTCTTTATCGCCTTCTAAAGATATAAATAAATTTGTTCCCGGAACAGAAGAATATTTATATTTATTTCCTTCTTTTTTCTCTGCAAATGAAAAGTTTTTAATAAGCGAAATCTCTTTTTGTTTGTTATTTATTTCATTAATAAAATTTTCAAATAAATAATTATAAATTTTGTGAATCACTAAATAAAATTTATTTTTTTGCATATCAAAACATTCATTATTAAAGTAAATAAATTTTATTTTGTCTTTTTCTATCGTTTTGTTTTCAACACTTTTAAAATTTAAATTATTAATTATTGAAAAATTATTATTAATTTTATTAGTTAATATCACTTTGCTTTCTTTTATCTCTAAATCATTATTTGGTAACTCATCAAGAAATTTTATTTTGTTTTCCAAATTTAAAATTTGTGCAAATTTGAAAAGATACATCATCTTAATTTCATTAGAAGCATGAAGATGGAAATATAAACCGGTTTTATTTAATAAATGATATTGGTAGGAATTTGTTTTTTGTTCTTTGTTTTTTAGAAAATTTCCTAATTTTAAAATCGACTCTTGTTTTTGGATAATTAAATCAAAATAATTATCTGCTATATCTTGATAAATTTTTTCAATATTTTCTTTCGCTTTTTTGTTAGTTAAGTCATATGTTTTATTTTCAAAAACAATATATTTAGTTTTTGAAAAGTCATTTAAACTAATTTTATTTTTTAATTTTGTATAAGAATGAGTTGAAGGTAAATCATCATTCTCTATAACTTTTTTCTGTATTTTTTCCGTATTTTCTATATTTTTACTTCTTGCTTCAACTTTTTCTCCACCAATCAATTGAGAATATTTATATTTGTTTTTAAAGTTTTTTTCAAAAATAAAAATTGTTCTTTTTTCTATTTCTTCTTGATTTCATATATCTACTTCTTTAAAATATTTATTTAGTTTAAAATCAGAAGTAATATAACTTTGTTTTTTCTCTTTAAAATTTAAATTACCTAACGAAGCATTTGTTTTATCATTAAGAAGTGTTAAATTACCAATTGTATGTAAATAATTACTTCTTATGTTTTCGATTTCTGAACTTTCCAAACCTTCATTATCCGAACTTAAATTTTGTGCAAAAATGTGTTCAATTTGGTAATTTTTATTAATGTCTTCTAATGATAAATCATAAAACAGTAAAAAGTCTGCAATTTTATTTTGTTTATTGTATAAAAAATGATTTAGTAAGGAGTTTTTTATAATTTCATCATCAATGTTAAAAATTTCTTTTTTATTTGCTTCTTCTATATAATCTTTTAAAATTGATTTAAATGAATTAAAATCTCCACTATTTTTAATTTCTCAATAAAATTTTAAAAATAAAGTTTTTCAATTAATGTTTCTTGAAAGATTAGAAATTTGAATTCTAGAAATTAAATTGTTAAAAAATTTAATAGCGTTTAGTAATTTATCTTTATCACCTTTATCTTTGTCACAAATTTCTATTAAAATTAGATAGCAAAAAAATAAAGAACCTTTGTTTTCATTTATAAGAGTTTTTAACTTAAATAATTCAATTTTTATATCTTTTGTCTTTTCTGTGCTTAATTTTCTTTCAATATTTTCATCATTTCAAATCAATCTTAAAGTTTTGAAATTTTCATAATAATCAATGATCATTTTTTCTTTTGTTTTGTAATCTTGTTTATTGTCTCTTCATCAACTTTCAAATTTTTCATAAACATTGAATTTTTCATCTGCTTTTGAATCTGAATAATGTTCTGTATTTGCAAAATTTAAGTGGTTAACAAAAAGATAAAAGAATCTATCTAAAACATTATTATCTATTTTAGAATCATTAAAAATATCTTCAAAAATTTGACTATCTGGAAGGTTAGAGTAAATAATATTTTTAATTAATTCATAATCCCTTAACTTAATACCAATATAATTTTGTTCTCTATATCATTCAATTGCTTCTTCTTTGGTTTCAACTATTAAAACAACAATATTAAAATTTTTTTCGTCATTTTGGTTTGCTTTGTGAAATTTTTCTATTAAATTATAAAGTTTGTTCTCTTCTTTAAATTCTTCTCTTAAAAGTTTTAAAAAATAATTATAAATACTGTAAAATGGTTCATATTCCCTTGGTGACTCTTTTGCTAAAGTAGTGATTCTATCTCATGTATTTTCCGGTTTTTTTATTTTATCAAAAAAGGAATTTGAATTTTTGTTTTCAAATTTTATATCTAATTTTAAAACTTTATTTTGAATGGCTACTTTGTTTTCTTCTCATTTTCCCTTTAATAAATTAACTTTTATTTCATCTTCTTTTTCTAAGAAAAAATCATGTAAAGATTTTAAAAAAATAAAAGTAGTCAAGAATCTTTGTTGCCCATCAATGATATTTATTTTATCTTTTTGTGGATTTTCCCTTAAAACTACAAAAGTTCCAAAATATAAATCATTATTTTCAGTTGTGTTATTATTTTCTTCTTTGTAAAAATTAATAAATTTTTTAATAAAATTACTTGCTTCTCTTTCGTTTCAAACAAATTTTCTTTGAAATCTTGGAATTATTATTTCTTTTATTTTATTGTCTTTCTTGTTGTCTTTGGACAAAAAGAACAAATCTTTAAATATATCTGATATTAATGGTTTCATTTTTCCTACTTTGCTATTCTATTATTTAAATTATAATATAAAATTACATAAAAAGCCCTTTAATAGAGAAAATAAAGGTTTTTTCCATATATATTATTTACATTATAATAATAAATGGCCTATTATTTAAAAAATTAAATATGTAATATATCAATTGTTAAAAATAAAAAAAGCAGTATTAACTGCTTTACATTAAAATGAAAGGCAAAGAAATGATAAATAAAATAAGAAAGCAAACAAGACCAATAAAAATATTTAGGTAACTTTTTTCTTTATTGTCTTGTCTTAATTTTTCAATTGAAATTAATTCTTTTTCTTCCATTTGATTTTCTTTTAATATTTTATTTTCTCTTTTTATGTTTCAATTTTTTATTCCTTTAGAATAAATATCAAAAAGTCCTCATTTTATAACAAGAGCTAAAACTGTAACTCCTAATATTAAAAAAGAAATTGTAAATAAAGACTTATATCAATTCAGTTTATTAAATGTTAAAGTCATTAAGAGAAATAAAACACTAAAAGTAATAATTCAGAAAACTAAGTAAATATAATCTATTTTTCTCAGTTTTCTAATTATTTTATTTTTTCAAAAAAATTTAATTTTATTCATTTTTATTTAGTCATTTATTCAATTGATTTTTTGTTCCATAAACTTTGTGTGTTGAAGAATTATCAACTAATTCTTCTTCAATAACATTAGGGAAATTTTGTTCTTTTAAATAATCTAATTCAAAATTAGATGCTTCAAATGGTTCGTTAGCATTTGACATTTTTGGAATAGATTTAAATAAGTTGATTGTGTAAGGGTGTTTTGGATTAGAATAAATTTCTTCTGTTTTTCCTCTTTCAACTATTTTTCCAAGATGCATAATAATAATATTATCAGCAATATATTCAACCATTGATAAGTCGTGTGCAACAAAAATTAATCCAATTCCTTTTTTATCAACTAAACTTTTTAGTAAGTTAACAATTTGTGCTTGAATAGAAATATCCAGAGAAGCTATTGGTTCATCAGCAATAATAACTTTTGGTTCACTTATTAATGCTCTTGCAATAACTATTCTTTGTCTTTGACCACCAGAAAATTCATGTGGGTAACGATAAGCAAACTGTCTTAATAAACCAACTTCTTCAAGTGCATTATAAATTGATTCATCATATAAAGTTTTCTTAACAACTTTTTTAGTTATTGTTAGATTTTGATTGTTGTTGTGTAATCCAAGTAAATAAGTAATTCTATTATAAATTTTTCTTAATACTTTTAATTCTAAATTAAATGAATTAAGAGATGAATATTTTTCATTTACTTTTTGTTTATATGATTCTAGTTGAATTTTTACTTCGTGAGCATTTAATCCATCAGCTATTAATTTTTGGTGAATTCAAACTAAAAATCTTTTGTGAATTTCAGCAAATTTTGCATCTAATACTTTTTGTTTTTCACTTATGCTTTTTATAACTTTTTCTTGTTTGCTAATTTCAGCATTAATGTTAGTTTCTCATACTTTAAAATCTTTTTTGAAGTCTTCTAATTCGTGATTAAAAATATGTTTATTTTTCTTATGAATAGCTTGTAAAAGATTGAATTTAACTTTATCTTCTTCTAAAATATGTTTTTCTTTTGAAAGTGATTTTTTAAGTTTTTCAATTTCTGCTTTAATACCTTTAATTTTGTTTTTATATAATACTTTTTTATCTGCTGCTGTTTTTAAAAAGTGTTCTAAATCAACATTAGCAAATTCTGCAAGTAATTCTGATTTTAATTCTTTTTTAGAAGTTCAAAACTCATTATTTTCGTTAGGTATTTTTAAAAATTTATTTTCATATTTTTCTATTAAAAGTTTATTGTGATTATTAAATAATTCAACCATTTTATCAATTTCTTCGATAGATAATCAATAAAATAAATTACTTTTTAAATCACCAGATCAGGATTTATTTTTTAAAAATTCCTTTGTAAATAAATTGATAACTGCTCTTTTGTAGAAAAAAGAATAGTTTTTGTAATCTGTCGAAAGTAAAGCGTTATCTAAATTGATTAAATATTCTGATTTAAATTCATAAATATAGCTTTTTACGTAGTTTTTGGAATTAGTACACTTTTCTTTTCAAGAAGTTTGGAAATCATTTAACTCTTTTTCTTTTTGGGCAATTTGTTCCAAAATCGCTACATTTTCTCTTGAATTTTTGATTAATTCTTCTGCTTTAACTAATGCTGCTTTTGATTCTCTTAATGCTTTTTCATCATAGCTCAATTCACCATTTCTATATTCTTTTTGTTTTTCGAAATAGAAATTACTTAAATTAGTAACTCCTTTATACATAAAATTAATAGCTTTTGATTCGTGAAATTGTCTTTTTGTTAAATATGAAAAGTAAGCATTGAAAATATCTTCATATGTGTTAGATTCAAATAATTGATCAAATGAAGCAAAGTCATCAAAGTGAAATTCTCATTCTTTAAAATATTCATTAGCTTCAAAAATAGTACTATTTAAGTTATCTAATCTTTGCTCTTTGAATCTTCTTAAAAAAGTATAATGGAAGTTTGAAGTAACTTGTTGTCAATCTTTAAAAATATCCACCATTTTGTCTTTAATGATTCCATTAACTTTTAAAGGTTCTTTTAAAATAGAATAAATATTTTTTTGTCCATTTAAAGAAGCATGTGGATCTTGGAAAATCATTTGCATATTTTTTCTCATAAATTTATCTTTTAATCTTCCGATTTTTTTACCAGAAATAATTCTATTTTCTAATGTTACTTGTCCATTATATCTATCATATAATCTAATGATAGATCTACCTACAGTTGTTTTACCTGAACCTGATTCACCAATTAATCCTAAAACTTCTCCTTCAAAAAGTTTGAAATTAATTTTATCAACAGCTTTTACAATTCCGTTTTTATTGTAAAAATACTTTTTAAGATTTTTAACATCTAATATTGTTTTTTCCGTATTTTTATTCATTTTTATTAAAAACCTCTCTAAATAATTTTAATCTACTTTTTAGTTGTTCTGTTAATTCTACTTTTGGTGCATCTGGGTGTAATAATCAGGTAGCAGCAGCATGAGTTTTAGAAATCTCAATTAAAGGTGGTTCTTTTTCAAAATCAATTTCTAAAGCATAATCATTTCTTGGTGCAAAGGGATCTCCAGCTGGTAAATTAGCCATATCTGGTGGGGTTCCTTTTATGTTGTAAAGTTTTTGATTTTTGTTTTCAGGAATTGCACTAATTAAAGCTCAAGTATATGGATGTCTTGGGTCAGTGAAAATATCTTTTCTCGTTCCTCTTTCCACGACTTTTCCTGCATATAAAACATAAATGTAATCACAGAATTTAGCAATTACTGAAATGTTATGTGAAATAAAAATTAAAGAAATTTTGTATTTTGTTCTTATTTCATTAAATAAAGCTAAAACAGATGCTTGAACCGTTGGATCAAGAGCTGTTGTAGGTTCATCAGCAATAATTAAATCTGGTTGTGCTGCTACAACCATAGCAATCACAACTCTTTGTTTTTGTCCTCCACTTAAAGTATGTGGATAAACATTAAATCTACTTCTTGCTTCAGTAATTCCAAAAGATTCAAGTAAATTTACTAAGTAATCAATTTTTTCACTTTTTGATTTAAATCTAGAATCTTTTTCTAAAACATCTAGTAATTGTTTTCCAATTGTTCTAGTTGGATTTAGGGCTGTTAACGGATCTTGAGGTATATAACCTATTTTTTTACCTCTTATTTTTAATCATTCTTTATCTTTTGTAAATTTGGAAATATCAATTCCAGAAACTTCCATTTGATCACTTTTGGTATAAGCTAATTCATTTATTCCTAAAAGAGCTTTAGAAGTTACTGTTTTTCCTGAACCTGATTCACCTACTAATCCTACAATTTCTCCTCTTTTAATTTTTAAGTCTACTCCCCGAACAATATTAATAAACTTTTGCTTTTTATCTTTAAAAGAAACTCTTAAGTTTTTTACTTTTAAAAGGATTTCTTCTTTATTTTGTAAATTTTTTTCCATTTTTATTTAGCTCCTTTTTTAACTACTTTAGGATCTAATGCATCGTGGAATCCTAATGCTACAAATCTTAATGAAAGTGAAATAACTAATAAAATAATTGATGGGAAAGCAAGTGCTCAAGGATTTGAATTAATTAAACTTGCTGAACTTGTAATTAAAAGTCCTAAATTTGGTGTGGAAGTTGTTCCTTCTTTAATAAATCCAAGAAATGCTATACCAGCGATTGCTTGAATTCCAGCGGTAATTCTTAAAACAAAACTATTTGCTAATTTTCCGGAAATTGCAGGTAAAATATGAGCAAATATTAATCTCATTTTTGAAGCACCTATCGCTTGTGAAGCATAAATATATTCTTCGTCTTTTACTGTAATAGTAAAGGATCTAGTGGTGTCAGCAGCACCGGTTCAACCTGTTAATGATAGAATTAAAATAATTGCCGGTGTGTTAGTTCCAAAAATTCCAATTAAGATTATAAATAATACTACTCAAGGGATTGCATTAAAAATTTCAATTAATCTTAGTCCGTATGTATCTATTTTTTTTCCTACGTTAAATCCAAGAAAAGCACCGACAGATACTCCGATAATTGTTTCAATAATTGCAATTGCAAAAGCAATTCCTATTGCGTTTAATGTTCCAACTCAAGTTCTTAATCAAATATCTCTTCCGTATGAGTCAGTTCCCATAAAGGCATAAATTTTTGAATGTTCATCTCCATTTAAAGCGTTAATAACTTCATAAGGATTTAAAGTTACTAATCAAGTTTCTGGAGCGATGTTTGTTGCTTCTCCTTTTATTAGTTCAGGATTTAGCTTATGAATTTTATCTAATAACTCAGTAGATAAGGTAAAAGTAACATCTCCTTCAAAACTTGGTTTTAACTCTTTAATTAAAGAAAGAGAAGCACCAGAAATAGGTTTAGTTGTTGAAAATGGTGAAGTTAGCCAAGAAATAAATGCTGTAATAATTAATAAAATAAAGATAACTAAAGCAATAACTGCATATTTATTTGCAAAAAACCTCTTAATAACATCTAAAAGTAGTTTAGAAGGTTTTCCGGTTACAGAAGATGAAGAAATAATATCTTTATTAGCGGCAGAAAGTTTTAAAAGTTCTTTATCAGCTTTGGAAAATTTATATTTTTTCTCAAAAGCTAAACTTGAATTTTGTTTTTCCATTATTTTTTCCCTCCTTGATAACTTTTTCTTCTAACTAAATAATTTTTAAATAATAATCAATAGTTTCTAGAACTATTTGAATTAGCAATTTTAATTCTTGGATCCATTCATGCATAAGACATATCCACAAATATTAATGTAACCATCGATAATGATGTAAAGAACACAAGTGAGAACATAATAACGTTAATTTCTCCTTGTTCAGTGTAATTAACAATAATTGATGATGATCCAGGAATTCTAAAGAATTTTTCTAAAATAATACTTCCTGATAGTAAACCTATATATGAGAATAAAATAGATCCTACTAAAATAACAGATGCGTTTCTTAAAACGTGTTTTTTAAAGATATTTCACTTAGATAATCCTTTTGATTTGGCAATTAAAACTTGATTTGAAGTTAAAACTGTTACAACTTGATTTCTAACAAAAATTGTATATCCAGCCAATGATGATAAAGTAAATACAATGATTGGTGTTATTAAAGAAGCAATTGTAATATCAACAGGAACATCTCTTGGATCTTTAAATTCAAATGGTAATCCTGCTTTTGAAGTAATTAAAACAATAATAGGTGCTATAACAAAAGCTGGTAAAGCAACAAATAGTGTAACAAAAGTTGTTATTGCACTATCTATTCATTTTCCTCTATTATAAGCAGCAATTACTCCTAAAGATATACCAATAATAACACTTAATACAAACGCTGGTAATGATACAGCAATTGTTCATCTTAAAGGTTCAAAAAATAATTTTGGAATATTTTGACTATAATCACTTGTGTCTGAATAAATTATTCCTGCATTTCCTGTAAAGAAATCTTTAAATCATAAAACAAACCTTGTTACTGGATCTTTATCAAAACCATAAAATGATTTAGGATCGATTTTTAAGTTTTCATCACCTGTTGGATTTAATCTTTTTGCGGCATCTTGTAAACTTTGTTCGGTAAAAGGACTTTTACCAAATGAAGCTTGTAATAAATATACTATAAAAATAATTATAAAAAAGGTGATAATAGCTAAACCAAGCCTCTTAAAAAAGTATTCAAACATTCTATTTATCTCCTTTTCTTATAACCACATCTCCATAAGGTATATACTCAAATTCTGATAGTGGAATTTCGATATGTTTATTTCAAATTGATATTGAAGGAACGTTTGAACTTGTACTTAAATCGATTTCTGGCACATAACCAATTAAAACTCTAATTTCTTTAGCAAGTTCTACTATTTCTTTATTTGTAGCTTTTGATTCATAATTTAAGTTAAAAATAGCAGTTAATTCATTAAATTCATTTTCTGCACTTGCATCAACTCATTTGTTTAAACTATGATTAAATACTTTTTTAACTTTTTTTCCATTTTCTTCAAATTCTTGTTCTAATGTTTGATCTTTAAAGTATTTTTTAGTTGTTTGATCATAGAAAGTAACATTAGAAATGAAATTAATAACTGAGTTTTTTCCAGAAGCTTTTCTTGGTTCAAATTTTTTCTCATATTTATTTGTTGTTTTATTTAATACTCATTTGTATTTTTGTGATCAAACTGGTTTTTTATTTAATCCTTCACCAGTAAATACATATACTTTTTCTTTTTTATCATTTAATTTTGGAACAGCATTTCCATCTTTATCAACTTCTTTTGGAGTTCCATCTGCATTTTTTTCATATTCATATTCGTATTGAATATCTTCATAATTAGCATCATATGCATTTGTTGCTTTTATTCATTCTGAAAAAGGTAATCATGCTTGTTTTTTATCTGGATAAGCTAATCTTTCTTTTTCAAATTCTGTTTTAAAAGCATCTGCATATTTTTTGAATTCTGGGAAAGATTTAACGTAAGGACTATCACTTGGTAATTCAGCAAAATGAGCGATTGCTAAATAAAGTGGACTTCCATTTAGTTGTCCGGAACCATCAATAAAGGTTCCGGAACCATCATAGTCAGCACTTCAACCTACTATTTGTGAATTTCCTAAACCTAAGATTAAAACATTTCAAACATCTTCTGATTTAAATTCTGCTTGTGAATTGATTTTTAATCTATTGTCTAATTTATTCATCATATCAATTACAGAGTCAAGTGAAGCGATTTTAGATGAACTTTCATTTCTATATCTATTAGAAATTGAAAACTCAATTTTATCTTTACTTGCATCTAAATGATTTTCTGCATAGAAATCATCAAGTATTTTTTTCAATTCAGCTTTTAAAACTTCAATTCTTGGTGCTTCATATTGTTTGTTTTTATCTTGTAAATTATCTAAATATTGTTTTCTTTGCTCTTCAATAGTTTTTGTATAAAATATTTCTCCATTTTCATTTATAGAAAAAGTTGTGTTGATATCGTCATAAAAGTCTCTTGCTGTTTTTCCATCTAACTCACTTCCACCTAAATGATTGTCTGGACCAATCATTGAAAGTCAAGGAATTGCAGTTTTAGAGTTATCTTTTATGTATGTATAACTATTTCATAAAGCATCGATAATTGTTCTAAATGCAAAGGATTTTCCTGTAAATAATGTCTTTCCAAGCTCTGCTTTTCCTTTTGCTAATTCTTCAATAGAACTACCAAAAGCTAATTTAGCATAGTTATCATTGAAGTAGTATTTTTTATCAGCTTGACCACCATTAAAGTTTGTTCCTTTTTCAAGTAAATCTCTAGCACCTGGAATTACGTCTTTAGATAAACTTCCTTTATAAAGCCCTTTATCAGGTGTTTTTCTAAAATGAATTTGTGATAAATCTTTATAAATTATTGATTTATTTGCATCTGATAAACTAGAATATGGAAGAATTGAAACTGTTCCTTCTAAGTAATTATTAAATTGAGCACTATTAAATTGAACTGAATCTGGATATAAATTATATCTTGATGTTATTTTTTTAACTGAAGTTGCCTCTTTTTCTTTTCAACCTGTCTCTGCATAATAATCATTTCTTATATAAACTGTTCTATCGTTTGATAAATAAAAAGGTAAATATGGTGAAGCATATAATTGATCTTCATCATATTGTTTTCCATATCAGTAATATGCATATTTAAATGCATCACCTGTTTCACCAAATTCTCCTTCGTGTTTTCCAGTAATATCAAAAATTTGTTTGTTTCTATCGTCGATAAATTTATGTGATACAGGACTAAAATAAGTAGAATCTAATAATAATTTTTTAAATAATTCATTAAAATTAGCCTCTTTATTTTCAATTTTTAAAAATGTTAGTCCTTTTTCATTTGTATCTTTAATATCAGTAATAAATGTTTCTGATTTTGAGAAGTTATCTTTCTGAATTCCAAAAACTTTAAAGAGATAATCATTTGAAACGTGGTTTGTACTATCAAAACTACTTGATGAACCTAATGAATATTTTCTAATAATATCATCATCTATTTTTTTAGAACCACCATGACTTGCTCTATAGTCACCACCATAAAGCATTTTTCTGTTTCAACCGTAAACAAAATCTTCTAATTCAACATTATATTGACTTTTTTGTCCATTACTTTTAACTCAAGGAATATCTTTTTTAATAGTTAATTGAATTTTAGATGCCTTACTTAATTTATTTAAAAAGTTTAAACTGTTTATTGATTTTGGATCATCTGAAGTTAATTTAACTAAAGCAGAAGTTATTTCTTCTCCTTCATTAAACATTCCTTTTTCGTGTTTATCATTATCAAAAACGCTTATTGTTCCACCTAAATCTGTAACATAAATTTTATCTACTAATATTAAACTATATCATTGATAAGTAGGTTTCTTGATTTTATAAACACCTTCTTCAAATTTATTTCCATTATTAGGTTTTACATTTTCGAATTCTGCTTGCCCTGAACTAACTGTGGCAAAAAGATTTGCTGTTGTAAAGTAACTTGCAGGTGTAGAAGGAGAACCTAATACAACACTAAAATCTTGATCGAATTTTTTATAACCTGAAGTTGCTAAATTTACAATTGAACTAATTTCTTGTCTTTTATAATGTGGTTCAATTGTAGAACAAGATACAACAGTTGCTGATGTTCCAATTAAAACTGCAGGAACAGAAAAACCGATCAATAGTTTTCTTTTTTTCATACCTTTCCTTTCTTACTGTAAATTCAAATATTTTAAAATAAAAACTCTTATAAAAACTAGTTTTTTCTAATTTCTATAAGAGTATATTTATTTTATTAATATTAAAATTTTTATTATATCTCAAAGAAATTAAAGAAAAAATCATTGTTTTTAATCATCTTTGTAACAATGTTTTTATTAAAAATACGTTTAATAACAATGATATTCATTTTTCTCCTCTTTTTTGATTTAACTTTAATATTATACATTTTTTTCAAAAAAGTTTTATTTTTTTTCAAAATTATTCATACTAAATTTCAAAAATAGTAGTTTTTATTTAATTTTATCTTTGAATTTTTTCATTAATTCATCTATATTTAATTCTTCTAATTTTTTTAATTTTTCTTCTGCTCTTTTAATTCTTTCTGCTTCAGTCATCTCTGTTTTAACGGCGTTTGTTTGAACTTTATTAGTTTCTTTGTCTGAAGCAATTTCCTTTGTATTATTAGTTGATTTTTCTTTTTTTATAAAGGATTTTCCCTTTTCTTTGGAAATAGGAACTTCTTTTTTTGTCTCTGTATATTGGTTTCTTTTAGTGTTTTCTCCAATAATATTAGCATTTATTTTTGCAACATAAAAAGCGTTTTTATTTTTGCTATTTGTAAACCCTTCTTCTGGTGTTGAATAATTTAAGGGATTAAAATTAAAAATCGAAACATTATTATCTAAGTCAAAAACATAAATTGCTGTATTTTTTTGAATAACTACTGAATCAAGTACATCAAATTTGGAAACTTTGTTTTGAGAAAAAATCATTTTTCCTTGAGTTGTTTTATTACTAAAAGGAACGTTTTTAGCATTGATTTTTTTGTATTGGGATTTTTTAGTAAATAAAAGGACATCATCTTCTTGATCTACTAAAACAAATGATGAAACTATTGAATCTTTAGGTAAAGAAATAAGTTTTACTCCAGAAGAATTGGTGTTATAAATAGGAATATCTATTTCGCTGTATTTTACTGCTTTTCCTTCACTAGAAATAATTATTATATCTTTATAATTATCACTTATTTTAGCACTGACTAAGTAGTCAATATCTTGCTTAATTTTTATAGCACAAATTGTTTTATTAAATCTTGAAACTTCAAAATCTTTCACTAAAACTCTTTTTCCTATTCCTTGAGCTGTAACCATAGTAATATAATTATTTTTTTCAAAATCTTTTACAACCACAACGCTTACTACTTTTTCGTTGTTTTTTAAAGAAACAAAACTATTTAAATGAAGTCCAAAATCTTTTCATTTTGATTCTTCAATTTTATGAACAGGTAAATAAATATAATTTCCTAAGTTTGTAAAAATTAGAAGTTTATCAATAGACTCAACTTTATCTAAAAATAAAAGTGGATCTTTTTCTTTTAATAAGTAAGAATTTATTTCATTGGAATCATATGTTTTAACAGTAACTTTCTTAATATAACCATCGCGAGAAATACCTACATAAAAATCTTCTTGTTTTATCAATTCTTCTTTATTTATTTCCACTTTAAATTCTTCATCAAAAATTTCTGTTTTTCTTTCTGTAGCAAATTCTTTTTTAATGTCTTTAAATATGGAAACTAAAAATTGATCAAAAGAAGATTTGTTGTTTAAAAGATCTAATGTCTTTTCAATTCTGTTTTCAAGCATATTTTTTTCATCTATATAAAGTTGTTGATCAATTCTAGAAAGTCTATAAAGTCTCATTTCAGCAATTGCTGTAGCTTGCAATTCACTAAAACCAAAGTTTTTCATAAGAGCTTCAATTACTCCTTTTTTTGAATTATCTGAATTTCTTATGATTCTAATTACTTCTTCAGTAATATCGCCAACTTTAATTAAAGCGAGAGTTATTTCTAATTTTCTTTTATCTTTTTCCAAATCAAATTTTAACTCTTTAGTTTTATAAGTTTTAACATGATTTAAATAAGCATCTAAAAGGTTATTTAAAGACATTAATTTAGGTGCATTGTTTTCAATTGCTATTGAGTTGTAAGAATAATAAACTTGCATTTCAGTTTTTAATAATAAATAATTTAAAACAGATTCAACTTTAGTATCATTATCAATTTCGATGATGATGGAAATTCCATTTCTATCAGATTGATCTCTTACTTCTTTAATTCCATTTATTTTTTTATCTATTCTTATTTCATCAATGTCTTTAATTAATTTAGATTTAACTACACCAAAAGGGATTTCATAAATTTCAATATGCTTTTTATTAATTTCTTCGCTTAACCTGTATTTTGAAACTAAAACAATTCTTCCTTGTCCTCGCTCAAAAGCTTCTAAAATCCCTTTTTTTCCGTATATTATTCCACCAGTTGGAAAATCTGGACCTTGAACAATGGAAGATAATTTTCTTAATTCAATATTTGGATTTTTTATTTTTGCAATTGCAGCATCTAAGATTTCTCCTAAATTATGTGGGGGAATTTCAGTAGCAAATCCTGAAGCAATTCCTTTTGCTCCATTAATTAGTAAATTAGGAATTAATGATGGTAATACAGTGGGTTCTTTTTCCGAATCATCGAAATTTGGAGCAAAAGAAACAGTGTTTTTATTAATAGCTTCCAACATTAAATTAGTTATTAAACTTAATCTTGTTTCAGTATAACGCATAGCAGCAGCAGGATCATCATCTATAGAACCTTTATTTCCATGCATTTCAACTAAAGGAACATTCATTTTTCATTCTTGAGCCATTCTTACCATAGCTTCATAAATAGAAGAATCTCCATGTGGATGATATTTACCAATAACATCACCAACTACTCTAGCTGATTTTTTAAAAGGTTTATCACTTTTTAAACCTAATTCCCACATTGAATATAAAATTCTTCTTTGCACAGGTTTTAAACCATCACGAGCATCAGGAAGTGCTCTTTGTTGTATTATATATTTAGAATATCTACCAAAACGATCTGATAAAATAGCATCTAATGATTTTGCTAAAAAATTTTCTTTATTTTTATTAAATATCATTATTTACTCCTGATTTATTAATATTAATTTCAAAGTCATCTTCAAGGGAAAAATCAACATTTTTGTTAATTCATTCTTTTCTTAATTCAACTTTATCTCCCATTAAAATAGAAACTCTTCTTTCTACAATTGCCACATCTTCAATTGAAACTTTAATTAAAGTTCTTGTTTCTGGATTCATAGTTGTTTCTCAAAGTTGATCAGCATTCATTTCTCCAAGTCCTTTATATCTTTGGATTTCAGAATTGGGTTTATTTTTTAATAATTCTCTTAATTCTTCGTCACTTCAAGCATAAACTATTTGATTTTTAGGTTTTCTTGTAATTTTATATAAAGGAGGTTGTGCAATATATACCATTCCATGTTCAATTAAAGGTTTCATATATCTAAATAAAAATGTTAAAAGTAAAATTTGAATATGGGCACCATCAGTGTCAGCATCTGTCATTATTATAATTTTTCCATATTGTGCGTTTTTAAGGTTGAATTCGCTACCAACACCAGCACCAATTGTATTGATTATTGTAGCAATTTCTTCATTTTTTAAAATATCAAGAAGTTTTGATTTTTCTGCATTAATAACTTTACCTTTAAGTGGTAAAATGGCTTGGGTTTTTTTATCTCTTCCTAATTTAGCACTACCACCAGCAGAATCTCCTTCGACAAGAAAAATTTCTTTTTCTTCCGGTTTTTTGCTTTGTGCTGGTGTTAATTTACCAGATAAAATTTTCTTTTCACTTAAAGCATCTTTAGTTTTTCTAATTTCTGCTCTTGCTAATCTTGCGGCATTTCTTGCTTCAAAAGATTTTTTAATTTTTTCAATTATTTTTTGAGTTTCTTCTTTATTTTCGTTAATTCAGAATTTTAATTCTCGAGAAACCACTTCTTCCACAATTGTTTTTGCTTCAGGGGTTCCTAATTTATCTTTAGTTTGGCCTACAAATTCTAAAATTGATTCTGGCACTTTTAAAGAAAGAATTAAAGTTAAACCTTCTCTAATATCGCTTCCATCAAAAGCGGTAATTTTTCCTTTTAAAAGGTTTTTTTCTTGTGCATAATCATTAAAAACCTTTGTAAATGCTGTTTTGGCAGCAATTTCATGTGTTCCACCATCTTTGGTTTTGACATTATTTACAAAAGAAATAATGGACTCAGAATAACTTTCTGTATATTGAAAACCAAATTCTACTTCTATTTTATTTTTATTATCACTAAAAGTTGCGATTTGTTTATTAATTACTACTTTAGAATCATTAATAAACTCAACAAAAGCTTTTATTCCATTTTCATGTTTAAAAGTTTCGTTTTCTCCTGTATTTTCGTCATTAATTTTGATAGTTATACCTTTTAATAAAAAAGAGGATTCTCTTAATCTTTCACTAATTGTTTGAAAAGAAAATTTTGCTTTTTTAAAAATTTCATAATCAGGTAAAAAATGAACTTTTGTTCCTCTTTTGCCTGTATTTCCCATTAATTTGGTTTTATTTTTTATAGAACCACCATTTTCAAATTCAGTATAATATTCTTTTCCGTCTTTGAAAACTCAAACTTTTAATCATTTAGATAGTGCATTAACTACAGAAGAACCAACTCCATGCAAACCACCAGATGTTTTATATGCTCCTTCAGAAAATTTACCACCTGCATGCAATTCACTAAAAACAAGTTCTACTCCTGTTAAACCACTTTCGTGTTTATCTACAGGAATTCCTCTTCCATCATCTTCTACAATAACAGAACCATCTGTTTTCAAAGTCACTTCTATTTTTTTAGCAAAACCTGCTAAACATTCATCAACTGCATTATCAACAATTTCTCAAACTAAATGGTGTAAACCATTAACATCAGTTGAACCAATGTACATTCCCGGACGTTTTCTAACACCTTCAAGTCCTTTCAAGACTTTTAAACTACTAGCATCATAATTCATATTATTATTTTATAGCATTTTTCTTTTTTATTTTAAAAATACAAAAAATATTTAATTTTTCATTTATTAAAAAGTCGAAAAAATGCTTAAAAAATGATAAAATTTTCGTTTTTGGAATTTTTTTAGCGAATTCTTTGTTTTTTTTTTTTTTTGTATTATTGAAGTAGGTAAAGAAAATCTTTGCCTTTTAAATTATTAAGAAAGGAGGAGTTTTTATGTTAAATTGAAAAACAGTATGAACAAACCATTTTGGCGACAAAGATTGTGGTTATGATTATGCAGGAAGATATATTTGTTTTTCTGAATACGGTTCAAAAACAAGTTCTGCTTGAAACATTGAACACATAAGACCAAGTTCTATTGGTGGAACAGATAGATATGAAAATTTAATTCCTGTTCACGTTGTTACTAATGCAGAAAGAGCAAATAAACCAGCTTGAGTTTCTAATACCATTCCTTTTGAATATATAAAAGGAAAAGGCATAAGAAATAAAAGAACTGGTAAAATTGTTTCTTAAATGACAGCAAATAAGCACTTAATTTTTTAAGTGCTTATTTTAACTTCTTAATTTTAAAAATAAAAATAAAGGATATACAATGAAAAAAGAAAAAATTGAATTGATGCTTTTAATTTTTATTTGTTTAATATTAACTTTTCTTTCTTTATTTAATTTGGATGAATCTATTTGAATTTGAGAAAGAAATATAAATATTTGAAGAAAAATAATTAATATATTTGTAGCAATTTCAGGTATATTGGGCGTTATATCAATTGTAATGTTTGCAAAAAAGAAAAGAATTGCATTTATTTTAGCAATCCTTAATGCTGTTTTGTATGCATTTTTCTCATTTAGTAATGGCCTTGTGATTGACGGTTTTATTCAAATTTTATATATATTTATATTAATTTATATTTTTATAAAAGAAATAATAAATAATAAATATTTAAAAAAAATTAGAGAATTAAGACTCTCTTTATATGCTTCAATAGTTTTTGCAATATTTTTTGTTTTATTAGTCACTATATTTTACTTTTTAAATCCATATACAAATAATTTTATTGGCAAAATGCTAAATATAGATTATTTAGAATTTGCATCTAATTTTAATTATAAAATAACTGCATCACTAATTTTAGCAACATTTAATGCTATTTCAGTTGTTGCATTAACAATGATGGCTTTGGGATTTAGACAAAATTGAATAATTTGATGTTTTAAAAATATTCTTTGTTTCTTTTTCTTCGGTGGGATTGCTTTTTTAAGTTGAACTATATTATTTATTAATTTTGTTTATTTGGTTATTTCAATTTATTTATATTTTGTTATTTCTAAAGAAAAAAGATTAACAATTGCATTCATAGGAATGGGAGCAAGTGGTAAATCCACTATTATCAATAATTTAAGAAATTTTTTAACAGAAAAAAATATTAAAATTATTGATGAAAGATTAAAAGATGAACAAATATTTATAGATTATATGAATGATTTAAAAGCTAAAGGGTATTTTACACAAAAAATATTCTTTAAAGATCGCTTAAAACAAATTAGAGAAATGCAAAACTATTCCAAATCACTAATTGATAGACATATGATTGATGATTTTCTTTTCCCAGAAACATTAATAAAAATGAACTATTTTACGCCAAAACAAAAGGTTTTATGAAATTTCTTTTATAAGGTTAAATACAAATTTCTGTTATCTTTAGAACCTAAGGTTGACATCGCTTTTCTTATTTTAAAAGATTTTGATTTTATTTGAAAAAATAGAACTAATGCAAGTGAAAAACACGAATTAGAAATCGAAAAAAAGAGAAGAAAAATTGAACTTCAAAACAAAAATTTTTTTCAAATGGTAAACACAGAATATTTAAAAGAAAATAAAGAAATTAGTAAGAATTTAAGAAAAAATCTAATGCTTTTTGCTAAAAAACACTATGAATTTATAAATATAGAAATAGAAGATTCTACAGAAAAAATAAAAGAAATTATTCAAAAAGAAGTAGAAAATTACTAAATTTAAAATCAACCACAATTAAGATGGTTGATTTTAATTTATACAAAATTGATAAAAATTTTAATATTTCCACTTATTGAAAAATTTAGAGTTTGTTTGGAAACAATAAAAACATCACCTTGTTTAATTTTTGTGATTTTGTTTAAAAAACCTTCTCCTTCAAAAACTACAACTTCTGTACAATATTTTGCTTTTGTTGTGTCAATAATTTCTGTAGTATTATTTATTTCTTTTTTAGTTAAGTTAAAATTTTTTGCATTGTAAAACCCTTCTTGATTTAGTTGTTTTTGAATAATAGCTTGCAAATCCAATTTCATAGTTTCAAGAGATTCTTTAATATGAATTTCTCTTTTTTTACCATCTGTATCTATTCTTTCATAGTCATAAAGACGATAAGTTATATCACTAGATTGTTGTAATTCAAAAACCATAGTTTTTTCCGGTATTCCGTGAATTAAACCAGATTCTATAAAAACAAAATCTCCTTTTTTAAGTTCTACTTTATTTAAATATTTTTCAGTTTCTTTACTATTGATAACTTTTTCAAAAACTTTTTTTTCTGTTGTTGTAGAACCTAAAATAAAGGGTTTTCCTGTATTTTCTAATACATATCAACATTCATTTTTACCTAATGAATTAAATTTTTTAGCATATTCATCATCAGGATGCACTTGAATGCTCAAAGGATATTTTGCATCTAAAAATTTAGTTAAATTAGGATAAATAAATGTTTTAACTTCATTTTTATCTAAACCAAAAAATAAAGGATTTTCCTTTATAAAATCACTAAATTTTTGGTTTGTTTTGCTCAATATTGTTTCACAATCTTTTATCGCTGAAATCAATCATGCTTCACCAATATTTTCTTTTAAATTAAAAATCTTTTTTATCTTGTCATTTGCTCATAAAGTTTTTTTAAAATATGGTTTTAAAAAAATAATCTGTTCCATTTTATCTCAATTTTTTGTTAAATAATGAATTAGCAGTCAAACTACTAAAAATTAATGATAGAAATGAAATTAATAATAAAAATATTCCATATATAAATTTAGTGATGTTAACTGCTTCCAGCAACTTACTAATAGAATTATATTTTTCACTTCCTTCTTTTAGTATTGATAATTGTTTGTTTAACTCAACAAACTTATCGTAATCAGCTGTGCCTAAAACTGTTAATATTATACCAATAATGAGAGAAATTAAGAAAAGTGATATAAATAGATATAAAATTATTTTATCTTTATTTAAGTTTATTTTATTCATTTTTAGCCCCTTTTCTTAAATTGAGTTTATTTTTTAAATTATTTAAAAAAGGTATGTTTATATTTATGTTTGATGATTTTGAATTTTTTCAAAATCCATAAATTAAACAAGTAATTGTTGTTCCTACAATAATTGATAAAAAGAAGAATAAGATTCCTAATCCACTGCCATGGACATTAGAACCAACTGCTCCTAAAATTGCAACAATAGGCCCACCATGAGCTGCTGCATTTGTAACACTTAATAGTCCAGCCATTGCTCCTGCAATTGCTGAACCAATTACATTAGCAGTAATAACTCTTTTTGGATCTGCTACTGCAAAAGGTATTGCTCCTTCACTAATTCCAATAAATCCCATAATTAAAGCAGAAATACCTAATGATCTTTCTTGTTCATTGAATTTTTTTCTAAAAATAATTGTTGCCAATCCCATTCCAAGTGGTGCTACAGGTATAGCAGCAGCAACCATTCCCATTGGTTCAAAAACTTTTTGAGAAACTAAGGCAGTAGAAGTTAAAAAGGCTACTTTATTTATTGGTCCACCCATATCAAATCCTGCCATTCCTCCAAGTAAACCACCAATTAAAAATGCGATTCCTAAATTTAATGCTCCTCCGCTTTTGAATAAGTTTTGTAATGCATTAATAAATTTATCCATTATAAAACCAATAGGAGCTCCTATTATAAAAATAACTAATAATGAATAAAATAAAGTTACAGCAATAGGTATTACAAACATTGGAATTATTGCAGCAATGGATTTTTGAATTTTTAATTGTGTTAATCATTTAACTGTGTAACCAATTAAAATTCCAAAAAGGATTGAACCTAAAAATCCCATTGGAGTTTGAACACTTATGTTACCAATACTGAAGAATAAACTATTCATATTAGCAACAGTTGAGACAACAAATGCTGGCATTATTGCTGCTCTACCAGCGATTGAATAAGCAATATACGCTCCCAAAGCACCTATCATTAAGGTAAATGATACAACTCCTATTTGTAGTATGTACCAAAGAAAATCACCTTTTGGTGCTGCAGAATTATTTCCATAAATACTTTTTCCAATTCCTAAAGATAAAGCAATCATAATCCCACCGAAAATTACAAATGGAATCATATAAGAAATACCAGTAACAATATGTTTTAATAATCCTTTTTTATCTGTATTTTCCTTTATATTTGTTGCTTTTTCAGTGTGTTTATATACTAAAGATTTTTCTGCTTTTTTAATTACTTCTTCAGTGTTGTGAATTGCTTCTTTTGTGGAAGTTGTATATAATTTTTTGTTATTAAAAATAGATAAATCTACTTCTACATCACTTGCTACTATAACAAATTCAGCTTCTTCAATATCTTTTAATGTTAAAGTGTTTTTAGAACCTACTGAACCACGAGTTTCAATTTTAGGAAGATATCCTTTTTCTAATAATTTCTTTTCTAATGTTTCTGCAGATAAATAAGTGTGAGCAATTCCTACAGCACAGGAAGTTATACCTATAACCTTTTTACCATTAAAATCCTTTGCTTTTGTTTCTTCTTTCTTATTTATAAAGTTATTAAATAAAGTTACTATTTCTTCTTTATCTAAGCTGCTTTTAAGTTTTTCAATCATTTGAGAATCTAAAAGCATTGTAGAAACTTTTGCTAATGTTTCTAAATGAATATTATTTTCAGTTTTAGATGGAACTAAAATTGAAAATATGTATTTTACTTTAGAATTATCAAATGTTTTTCATTCTATATTTTCTTTCAACTTTATATAAAATAAAGCTGGTTTATCAATGTATTCAGACTGAGCATGGGGTATAGCAAATTCTTGTTCCATACCAGTTGAAACTTGATTTTCTCTATTTATCAATGATTTATATACTTCATAAGAATCTGAAGTTATTTTTAGTTCGCTTGCTTTTTTAGCAATAAAATTAAAAACTTCATCTTGAGTTGTTAAATCTTCGTTGATAAAAATTTTATCTTTTGAAAAAATTTCCATTTTTCCTCCTTATGTCTATAATAAAATTATATTTTTATAAAGAAAACAAAAAGGAAAAAGGAAAAAAATTTAGGTTTTATATGCAAAATTAAGAAAAATATTTTTCTTATTTATTTCAACCTTCTAATATTTTTAAATTCTTTAAATAAATTTCATCATAATTATGATTCTTATGTTCTATTAAAAGAAAGAATATCAAATCCGCTATAAATTGTTGATTTATTTTGGAAGAAATGGAGACTAATCTTTTATCTTGTTCTAAGGTATGATAAATAATTACATTTTGATATTTTTCTTTCATGGTTTTGTTTGCTGTTATTAAATAAAACTTAATTTTTTGCTCTTCAAACAAATTTATAATATGTTTAATTTCTTTTGTATCACAAGATTTTGAAAATAAAATATTTGTAACTTGTTCTTTTCTTTCTTGTGATGATATAAGTAAGAAGGAGTGAAAATCTTTAAAAGGTAAGGCATTCAAACCGATTTTTTGCAAATTAATTCCCAACTCGCCAGCAGAAAGAAAAGAACTTCCCGCTCCAAAAAGATAAGTTTTTTCTGAATTTACAATATCATGAACTAAATTGTTAATTTCTTTTAAGTCTACTAAATGAGCAGTTTGAAAAATTGATTCTTTATAATAATTAAATAATTTATTTAATATTTCTATATTTTTTTCTTTTTTAATACCATTTAGTGTTTCATTAGAATTCAAATAATTGTGAAATACATAGAATTGCATATCCTTTAATGAGTTAAAACCTAATTTTTTTACAACTTTTGAAATCACTGAAGTGGAGATAAAAGTTTTTAATGCTATTTGTTTAATGGAAAAACTATAAAATTCTTTAGGATTATCTAAAGCAAAATTTATTAAATTCATTTCTGTTGAAGTTAGTTTTTCCAATTCTTTAGAAGTAAAAAGTTTAATATTCATATTTTCTAGTCCTTTTAAAAATTATATATTCAAAAAAGGAATAATAAGTTATGAAAAAAGCAAAAACCTAATTTTTGTTAGGAATTTGCTTTTAATTTTAATTCTTTTATTATTAATAATATGAATTTATTTTCATTAACTTTACTTTTTAAACTTTTATTTTTTATATAAAATATTTAATTTTTTGTATTTTTCTAAGTATTTTAGTTTAATTTCTACTTTTTTAAGAATAAAGTAAAAACTAAAATTATGTAAAAATAAAAGGAATTTATTTTGAATTAATTTTTCAATTTGCTTATAATCTCTTTTTAAATATAACAATAGAAAAACTGGTTTAATAAATGTTAGTAAACTTAATAGAAAAAGCGGAATTATAATAATCAATATTAATGGAGCATCTTTTGTTTTTGGATCTTGAATCAAAATAAAAGAAAGAAGTAAAACCATACTTAAAAAATAGATAATTAAAAGTGTTCTAATAAAGAAACTTATTATTACTGATTTAGTACTTTTCAAAGATTTGATATAAACACTTAATAATTCAAACTTATTCATTTTTTTCTCCTAGTATTTTTTCATATTTTTTAGCTATTAATCTCATATACAATTCTCTTCTATCCATAGAATTTTTAGGGTTTTTAAAAGAGAAATTTTTTAGCAAAACAAAATTTTTATTAATTTGATTTTCTTCTAAAAATTCTTCTTTTTCTTTTTCGTTTTTAAAGAAAAATATAGGATTTTCAAATGAAAATGTAGTATTATGAATAACATAATTTTTCATAATATAATCATATTCATTATCAAAAGATTTTCTAAGAGTTTTCACTTCAAAATTTGTTTCTAAATTTTCTAATAATGAATATAAACTTATTTTTTTAAAGTTTATTTCAAAAAATATTTTTTCTTCTTTTAAAGCACTAATCTTTCCAATTTTTAAATCAATATTATATTTTAACATTTGATTAAAATTTGAAATTAGTGAAAACTGAGATGAATGTAAAATAACATCTTTATAAACTTCTTTGAAAGAATTGAAAGAAAATTCCCAATTCTCTAAACTCAAATGTTTTAAATCCAAAAGTAAATTACCTATTTTAGTTTCATCTTTATTTTCTAAATTGAGTTGTTTATATAACTGAATAAGTTTAGAGGCAAATTGAAATTCTTTATTAGGAATTGTGAAATTATATTTTTTAACTAAATATTCTTCTGGAATAAATCTAAATAATAAACTATCAATTTTTATGTTTTTATATTTTCCTTTTGCAACTAATTTGGTATTAACTAAATTTTCATTATTATTTAAGTTTAAACTACTTAAATTAAGAACTTTGCTACTTTGAGAACAAAAGTCCAAATCATTTATTTTCCTATTAAATTCAAAAGTTAAATAGGAAGCAAAACTACCTAAAAATAAGGCATTTTGGTTGTTTTTACTGATTTCTTTTGCTACCTTGAATATATTTTTAGTTTCTTTGTCCATTTTAAATTCGGAAAATAATTTAAAATTAAATTTTAGAAACATAATAATACTAAGTATTTTTCTTGCTGTTACAAATTTATTTTTTTGATAGTAAACTATAAATAAAATATGAAAAATGACAATAATACTTAGGTAAGTTCAAATAAAGAAAACAATTCAGAAAAAAAGATAAGTATATCAATCATAATTGGTATTAATAAGATAAAACGAACCAACAAAACATATGATAAAGTTTATAACAAAAACAATGTCTCAAAATAACGATCAAAAAGACGTTAACTTAAAATAATTTATTTTAAGTGCTATATTGGAATTAAGTTTCATTTTAGATAACTCCTTTGTTTTATTTAAAAAGGTTGCAAAAAATCCTAAACTTAATTAGGATTTTGTTTAGTTTATTATTTTATTAAATAAATAAATTTATTTTAAAGTCCTAAAAAAGTAAAAATGAAAATACTGGTTAATTTTAATAATTAACTTCTTGATATTATAAATAATAATATTTTTAGTTATTTTCATTTTTCCTCCTGCAACCATAATTTCATTATAATACTTTTTTGCAAAATTTTCAAAATAAAACCAAAATATTTTAAAATCAATTATTAATTTCAAATATAAAATTGTAAAATGATATAATAAAATTAAATATATTATAATTTATAAAAGATAGGGGATAGTGTGAAAATTTCAGACATCAAAAAAATTGCTCATAGAATCATTGAAAACCAAAATATAGAAAATAGTTTTATAGAATATAAAAAATCTTTAGACTTTAAAGATAAAATTCTAAAAACTGCTTGCGCTTTTGCTAATAACTATATGAATGATGAAATTGGTCTATTATTTATTGGAATTGAAGAAGTAAATGATACAACTACTGGTGATAAAGCATTTCCAAAACGCCCAATAACAGGTATAAAAGAATCAAAAATAGAAAGCCTAGAAAATAAAATAAAATCTCTACTAGTTAATATTTACCCTAAAATAAATTACAATCTCCTAACTGATCAAATAGATGACAAGTATTATTTAATTATCGCTATAAAAGACAATAATAACGGACCTTTTCAAACAACAGAAAAGGCAGAAAAAGAAATCGGATTAAAACCTGGGCGATATATAAGAATAGGAAGAGATACAAGATTACCTAAACCCCTTGAAGAGTTTGAACTTTTAAGAAAATTTGCCAATTATTCTTTTAGTTCTAACTTAAATCATATTGCCACAATTGATGATTTAAATTATGAATATATGAAAGAATATTTAATATTAACAAATGCTAAAAAAGATATTATAGAAATGTCTAAAATAGATATGGCAAGAAGTATGGGACTAATAAGCAACAATAAATTTGAAAATTATAGAGCAAAAAATTTTGCTGTTCTAATGTTTGCAGAAAATCCAAGCAAATTTATCCCTAATGCATTTGTTAAAGTAATTAGGGAAGTAGATGGTACTGATAAGATGGAAGAAAAAATATTTGATGGACCAATCTGACTTCAAGTAAAACAGGTTAATAAGTATTTTGAAAATAATATAATGACATACTACACAATAAGAGAAGATGACAAAATAGAACATAAAATTATTTATAATTATCCGCTTGCAACTTTTAAAGAACTAGCAACAAATGCAATTTTACACAAAGAATATGAAAATAATGAATTTGTTGGGATTTATATTTATAAAGATAGAATTTCTTTCATAAACCACAACAAACCATTACCACCAGTAACAATAGAATCTCTAAATAACGAAACTAGTTTTGATCAAAGAAAATATATAAACAATGAAATAAAAAATATGTTTTTTGCATTGAAACTAATAGAATCTTATGGTTCAGGGATAAGAAGAGCAAAATCTGCTCTTTTACAAAATAATTCACCCAAATTATTATTTAGTTCAGGAGATGAAAAAAGCAATTTTACTAATGCAATTATTAAAATAAATGAAGAATTTTATAAAAATTTTGATAATAATTTTTCTAAAAAAACTACCACCAAAACTACCACCAAAACTACCACCAAAACTACCACCAAAACTACTCTTAAATATGATCAAATTATCAATTTATTGGAGAAGAATCCATTAATAAATACTAAAGAAATATCTGAAAAATTAAACATCACAATAGACGGGGTTCGTTATCATTTGAGAAAAATGAAAAAGGAAGGTTTGGTACGCTATGAAGGTTCTTCTAAACTTGGAAAATGAGTAATTAAAAGGAAATAAAATAATATAATGTGAGATTGTAAGAGTAATTTGCTAATATAAGATATTTTGTGTAAATTTCTCTTGCTTACTTTTTTTAAAAAGTCGTTAATTTCCTTATTTATTTAATAAAAAAGCTAACATCTTGAATGTTAACTTTTTTCTTTTGCTTTTAAGCATATAAATATTGTAGAAATTATTTAATAATTTCTGTTACTGAACCAGCACCAACTGTTCTTCCACCTTCACGGATTGAGAATTTTGTACCTTGTTCAACAGCAATAGGAGCGATTAATTCAACTGTTAAGTCTACATTATCTCCTGGCATAACCATTTCTCTTCCTGCTTCAAATTTAATTCCGCCAGTAACGTCTGTTGTTCTGAAGTAGAATTGTGGTTTGTAGTTTTGGAAGAATGGTGTATGACGTCCACCTTCTTCTTTTTTAAGAGCATAAATAGCTGCTTTAAACACTGTGTGTGGAACTATTGTTTTTGGTTTAGCAATAACTTGTCCTCTTTCGATTTCTGTTCTATCTACTCCACGTAGTAAAACTCCAGCATTATCTCCAGCCATAGCTGAATCAAGGTTTTTTCTAAACATTTCAATTCCAGTAACAACTGTTTTTTTAGGTTGTTCTTTGTAACCAACAATTTCAACTTCTTCGTTAATTTTAACTTGTCCTCTTTCAACTTTTCCTGTAGCAACTGTTCCACGTCCTGTAATTGTGAAAACATCTTCAACCGCCATTAAGAATGGTTTATCCATTTCTCTAACTGGAGCATCGATGTATGTATCAACTGCATTCATAAGTTCAAAGATTTTTTCTTCTCATTCTGGTTTTCCTTCTAAAGCACCTTTAGCTGATCCTCTAATAATAGGAGTGTTTTCTCCATCAAATTCGTATGAAGATAATAAGTCTCTAATTTCAAATTCAACTAGGTCAACCATTTCTTCTTCACCAACTAACATATCTACTTTGTTTAAGAAAACAACGATTTTTGGAACTCCAACTTGTTTTGATAATAAGATGTGTTCTCTTGTTTGAGGCATTGGTCCATCTGTAGCAGCAACTACTAAGATAGCACCATCCATTTGAGCTGCACCTGTAATCATGTTTTTAACATAGTCAGCGTGACCTGGACAGTCAACGTGTGCATAGTGTCTTTTTTCTGTTTCGTATTCAATGTGAGCTGTGTTAATTGTAATTCCACGTTCTCTTTCTTCTGGAGCAGCATCGATTGATGCATAGTCTTTAGCTTCTGCTAATCCTTTTTTTGATAAAACTGTAGCAATAGCTGCTGTTAAAGTAGTTTTACCGTGGTCAACGTGTCCAATTGTACCAATATTAACGTGTTCTTTTGAACGATCAAAATTTAATTTTGCCATTATATTTCCTTTCATTTATATTAATTTATTTTATTTTAAACGCGTTTAAAACCAACCAAAGAATAGTCTTTCATCTATTTCCTATCCAATCGCGTTTAATTTTTAGTATTTACTTATTATATAAAATACATTAATATTTTACCAAAAAAAAGCAAAAATAAAAATTATTCATACTATAAAAAATAAAAAGAAAGCACCCAGATGGGTGCCTGAATATAGTATTAATTAATTTATCTGAATTTTTAATATATATGACTATTTAACTAAATTTATGATTGAAAACAAATATAATTTATGAATTACAAGAATTTAATTAAAAATTTAAATATATAGTGTGTATATTAAGTGTAAATTATGTGTGAAGTAAAAGGAGTTAACAAAACTATATTAAAATAAAATTAAAAATTAAGAAAATAAATTAAATAAAACAAATCTAAAAGTAATTATAATATTTCGCATAGATAGTTCTCTATGCGTTATTATTCTACCATAAAAACTCTTCTTTTTTTTTTTTTTTTGCAAAAATTTTTATTTTTTTAAAAATATTAATGATTTATTTTAAATTGAAGTAACTTAATATAAAAGAATAAAATCCTTATTATTTCTGTATTTCATATTATAATTTAATAATATTTATATTTGAAAGTAAAGAGGGAATATGAAAAAAAGAAAATTATTATTTATTGGTTCGTCAGTAACAACTTTATCTACTTTTTTTGTAATTTCTTGTGTTGATAAAAACCAAGTTTCTCAAAAAACACCAGAAAACAAAAAGGAATACAAACTAGAAAATAGCAAATTCTTATTTAAAAATAATCAATCTTTTATTGAATTAACTTTTAATCAAGAACTGGTTGGAGCAAATACAGCTTCTATTGGTTTGTTAAATAAAAATACCGAAGTTAAATCTTTTATTGAAGAAAATATTAAAAATAATTTAACAAATAAAATTGTTTTTAATCTATCGAAGGCAAATATTGAAAAAGAACAAGATTTTCTTGTTGAATCAATTTTAATCGATGGCACAAAAGTTAATTTAAATAAACAAATTGATTTTTTAAGTGATGAAAAAGTAATTACTGATTTTAATCAAGAATTTAATTCACAAAAAAATAATTTAGTATTTCAAACTTTTAATTTTTATTATTCTGATGATAAAAATATAACAAAAATAAAAGAAAATGATAATGAATCTCTACTAAACAAGCAAAATGAAAATTACAAAAAATATTTAAAAACAAAAGAAAATGACGACACAATTACTTCTGCTTCTAAAAAAGATTTAGAAATAAATTCCAATGATTTATTATTTGATGAAAGAGAAGTTGAAGTAACTGAAAAATATATTGCATTAAAATTCAACCAAACAAACATTTATGAATTTAATCAAGGTAAGATTTTAGTTAAAAATCTAAATCCTTTAAAACCTTGATCAAAAGTTATTAATCTAGATTATGATATTGTTGCTCAAGAAGTTAGATTTTTAAGAAGTGAAATACCTGCAAATTTAAATAATCTAGTTTTCACAGCTATCTCTATAAATAATAAAGGTAAAGAATTTGCTTTCACTAGTAAAGTTCAATTTGATCTTGATAATTTTAAAGATAAATTAACATTAAAAGATTTTAATGTTTTTAAAGATGAAGAAAATAAAAAGGTTTTTGGTTCAATTTCTTTTGATTTTTCAAAAGAAGATATTGAAAAATATAAAGATAAGTGATTTGTTATAAGTTTCCATGCTTTAAGAAACGAAATAAAAGAAGTTCCTTGACTTCCTTTTGATATTAGACCAGAAATTGTTGTACCATTTTCTAAATTATGAAAATTTAGTTTAGATAAATTAGATGAAAACAAAAGATATGAAATAACAAATATTACAGTTAATGAACCATATTCATTAAAAGAATATAATTCTATAAACTCAATAAAAGATCAAATAAATAAAGAATTTGCTTTTAATTTTAATAATTATAATTGGCAAGATTTAGGTTTAAAATACAATCATAATGAAACTTTAAATGTTAATAATGATAACTTAATTACCAAAAGAAAAGATTTAATAAAAGATGAAATAGTTAGTTTATGATTGGATCAAAATTCCAAATCTTCTATTCCTTATTCAATTCAAAACTTCATTTCTTACCAAGAATATTTAAAACAATATCAAATTTATAAAGGTTGACTTTCTGATCAAAATTTACCAAATAAAAAGGATTTTTCCTTTATAAACGACAAAAATGAAGTTATGTATGCAAATTCAATTAGTGGTAGAGAAATTATTAATAAAACTCTTTTTAACTTCAATTCAAACAGAACTCAAGCAAGCATCACAAAAGAGTTAAATAGATATAAAAACTTAGATAAAATTCAAGATGAAAATATAATTTTAGAATTTTCTTTTGTTTTAAACACTAAAATACCATATAGAGTAAATGATCAAAAAATAGATGGATGAAAAACTGGTGCAAAAATAAATGTTTTTGTTCCACTAAAAGAACTAAAAGATAAAAAACATTTAAATTATTTAAACAGGGACATAAATTTGGGACACCAAATTTATGTTTTTATTTAAGGAGAA
>NZ_JBTGVF010000008.1:0-36148 GCF_054343435.1 Mycoplasma sp. 5370 | reverse complement strand
GAAAAAAATATTTTTTTTAATACATAGTATTAAATATGTAAGAAAAAGAAAAAAAATCCCGTCAACTGGGAAAGACGGGATAATATATCAAACTTTATAAAAGGAAGACTTGTTTTGTTAAGTCTAATGACTTTTCTTAATATTTACAGTCTATTAAAAGAAAATAAATCTTACAAAGTTAAAGTAGATTTAAATATCTTATCTAATTTTTTAAAATTAATTTCTAAATTATTGATATTATAAAATTTTTTAATTTTATCTTCTAAATTATTATTTTGAACAAATTCTTTAAATGTTTGATTATTTAATAAACTTCAAGAAACTAACATTTTTTTTATTGAATCATTTTCAATCATTTCTGTATATAAAGGACTAAGATTAGAGTATAAAAATTTATTTTTCAAATTAGAATAATTATTTTTACAAAAATCTAATCAGCAGTATTTATATAAATTTTCTATAGAAACTGCTATTGCATTGTTTATTTTTTTACTTAAAAAGGTTTTATTTCTAATTAATGAGTTTATGTCTCTTAATGTATAAAAATATAAAATGTCTTTTTCTTCAGTTTTAAAAGGATATTTATGTATTTTTGAATCAATTGTATTGAAATTATTTAAGATAAAAAAATCTTGATGATTAAAAATATCAAATTTGAATTTTAAGATATCTTCATAATTTGTTTCGATATTGTTTTGTCTTTTATATAAAGATAAAATTAAAGGAAATTCATTAGTTTTTTTATTTTTTAGTTGTTCAAATTCTTTGCTTGAAAAAATCATAGATTTTTCAAGTTTATAGTTTTGAAAAAAAGATTTTAATTTATTAAAATTTTGTTTTTTTATAAGAAAAGAAAGTGGGTGAATTACACAAATTAAATCTGCTTTAAGTTCATTATACATTTTTAAAAATGATAAACCTAAATCATTTGAAACAAGATTTTCATCCATTTCAAAAGAACCTTTTTTATTTTTTTGATATTGACTTAAAGTGTCATTATATGGTGGATTCCCAATTATAAGAATTTTTTCATTTTCTTCTATTTTATATTTTCTTCTATTTACTTTTATAAGCGAATTTTCTTTATAAATGGAAATATTAGGGAAATTTTCTTTTATAAAATTAACACTGAATTCATCAATATCAGTTGCAATAAAATTGCTTTCTGAATCTAGAAATTCATTAATAAAAGAACCATAACCAACACCTAAATCCAAAATGTGGTCAAATGGATTATTTTTAATTTCCTCCATAACCCATTTTTTAGCTATTTGAACTATTTTTTTAGGACTATAATAACTTCCTAGTTGAATTTTTTGTTTTTCAACTAAGTGTATATTTTTTTCAAGATTAATCTGCTTCATTACTTTATTTTATCACATTATGTAATATAATTTAATTATGAAAATTAAAAATAATAGTGGAATTTTAGAATTATTTTTTTCTTCCAAAAATAAAGGAAAATTTCGTTGAAAAATCAAAGAAAGTGAAATAGATTTTCCTAAAACATTTGCTACAACAAAAGAATTTTTTCAAGATAATTGTTTTCTTGAGTGACAAATTAGCTATGATAAAGATGCTGAACAAAACAAAGAATTTGAATTTGTAAATTATAAAAATAAAAAGAAAAATCTTTTTGGATTATCATGAATATTAAAAGAATTAATAGAAAATAAAATGATTAGTACAATCGATATTAACAAATTAATTGAAAAAATAAAAAAATATAACTTTTATTTTGAAGAAAAGAAAATTCAATATCAAAAATCCGAAGAAATATTAATTGAAGAAATAAATTTTAGTCAAAAAAATATAGTTTTACCTACTTTTTTACATTCTTTTGATAATGGAATTAATATTGAAATATCAATTCAAAAACAACAATACGCATCCGGTTTCCAACCAATGGTTTATTTAAATATTCCTATTTCATTATTTAGCAATTCTATGTTATTACTTGGTCAAACTTCTAAACATTTAACAGAATTAAAACTAATTTTAAATAAAGAAATAGTTACAGTTTTCATGACTGTAGTAAAAATATTTGCTTTATGCTCAACAAAACATAAAACAGATATTTTGAATATTTTGTCATTCTTAAAAGAAAACATTTAATTTTGAAAATATGAATTTTTGATTAAAAAAACAAATAAAAAATAAAATTTTAAAATATTTTATCAATATTACTAAAAACGGTATTAATTATTATATAATTAAGCAATATGTTAGATTTTTTAGGGAAAAGATTACAAAAAGCTATGCAAAAAGCTAGCTCAAAAACAACTTTAAAAGAAGAAGATTTATTAGAAATTACAAGAGAAATTAAATTAGCACTTTTAGAAGCTGACGTTAACTTACTTGTTGTAAAAGATTTTATTAAAGAAGTTAAAGAAAAAGCAATTGGTTCTGAAATAATTGGTAAATTAAATCCAGGACAACAAATGATTAAAATTGTTAATGATGAATTAACTAAAATCCTTGGTGGAAAAACAAAGGAAATAAAATTAGATCAAACAAGAACAATCATAATGATGACTGGGTTACAAGGATCTGGTAAAACTACTTCTACAGCAAAATTAGTTAGTTATTTTTTAAGAAAAAAAATGATTAAAAAACCATTAATGATTGCTGCAGATATTTATCGTCCTGCTGCTATAGAACAATTAAAAGTTCTTGGTAAACAATTGAATGTTGATGTTTATTTTGAAAATGATGCTAACGTCCAAAATATAGTAAAAAACGGAATTCAAAAAGCTAAGGATGAATATTATGATTTTGTAGTTATAGATACCGCTGGACGTTTATCTATTGATGAAAATTTAATGAATGAACTTGTTGATGTTAAAGAAATAGTAAAACCAAGTGAAATATTTTTTGTTGCAGATGCCTTATCTGGACAAGATATTATTAATGTTGCTCAAACATTTAATGATTATTTAAAATTAACAGGTTCCATTATAACTAAATTAGACTCAGATGCTAGAGGTGGTGCTGCATTTTCATTAACAAAATTATTAAACTTACCTATTGTTTTTATAGGAACAGGTGAAAAAACTAATAATTTTGATTTATTCCATCCTGATAGAATGGCAGATAGAATTTTAGGAATGGGAGATGTTTTATCTTTAATTGAAAAAGCAGAAGAAGTTATTGATAAAGAAAAAGCAGAAAAATTAGGTAAAAGAATGCTTGCTGGTAATTTCAATTTAGATGATTTACTAAATTCATTACATCAAATGAAAAAAATGGGAAAATTTTCTAAATTAATAAAATTAATACCAGGTTTACCTAAAAATATTGATCTTTCTCAAGTTGAAGGAGTTGATGAAAAAATTAAATTATATGAAATTATCATTTCTTCAATGACTATGGAAGAAAGGAAGAATCCTAAACTATTAAAAATGCCATCAAGAAAAAATAGAATTTTAAAAGGTTGTGGCAAGAGTGTTCAAGATTATAACAAACTTTTAACTGAATTTGAAATGCTTTCAAAAAGAATGAAAGAAATGTCAAAAAATGGAATGGGAGGACTAGGAAATATATTTAATAAATTTTAATTAATTTCCTAATATATGATTTTTGAAACAACTACTTTAGCAATTATATTTGCATTAGCCAGTTTGTCTTTGTTTATTTTTGCGACTAAAAAACTATCAACTACATTAAAAAATATTGGAGACAGTAAATTCAAAAAAATAATTAAAGTTATTTCCAAAAATAATTTTATCGCACTTATGGTAGGCGCACTTATTACCACTTTAATTCAGTCTTCGGATGGTGCGATCGCTCTAATTATGGGGTTATTAGCTGCTAAATTTATCGGATTAAGAGTTGCAATTGCTTTTCTTTTAGGAGCAAATATCGGTACTGCTACTACTTCACTGATTGTTTCATTTCAATCGAGTTTTCAATTTACTGAATACTTTGTTCTTTTTATGTTTCTTGGAGTTTTTGGTTCCCTTTTAACAAAAAAAGAAAAAGCTGTAAATATCTTTTTAATTTTAGTTTCGATAGGAATGGTATTCTTTTCTTTAAAAATAATGTCAGGTGCAGCAAAGCAAATAGTAAAGGAAGATTTCTTTAAAGAAACTTTAAGAATTGCAGGAATTAATCCTTGATTATCTTTTCTATTTTCCTTTGTTTTAACTGGTTTATTGCAATCATCAAGCGCAACAGTTACTTTATATCAAGTTGTTTTCAATGAATCAAATTCCTTATTACAACTGCCTTCAGCAATTGCTCTTGTTTTTGGCGCTAATTTAGGTACAACAATAACAGGATTGATTGTTTCATTTACATCAAAAAATAATAATTCTAAAAAAATAGCACTAATTTGAGGATTTACCAACTTCACAATCTCCTTGATTTTATTGCCGTTTTTATCACCTTTTACATTTTATGCCGATTTTATTAAGTTAATTGTTCCAAATCAAAAAGCTCTTCAATTATCAATTGCACATTTACTTTTTAATTTCATTTTAGTTTCCATATTTTTCTGATTAATAAAATATTTAGAAAAGTTAGTAAATTTTCTTATCAAAGAGAAAAGAGTTGGAGCTGAATTTGATATTTATCTTCCAGAAGAATTAATAGGACAAAATGCTTCTTTAGCTTTAAAAGCTGCGAAAAACGCTTTATTTTCACAAGCTAAAATTTCAGAAGCAGGAATTGAATTGTTAAATAAATATATTGAAACTGGTGATACAAAATTACTTAGAAGATATTCTGAACTTGAAGAAGAAATTGATAACACTAGAACTTTAATTTACAATTATTTAGTTCAAATAAGTTCTAATAATTTAACTAAAAATGAAGCTAAAACACATTTATCTTTAATTTTATCTTCCCGTTCTATTGATAAAATTATAGGTTTAGGTCGAAGTGTAATTATTGAATTAAATAAAATTTATGACTCAAAAAACGAACTTTTCTTTGACATAGAACCAGAAATTGTTACAGAAATTAAAGAACTTGTTTCTTTAGTGCTTGTTTTAATCAAAAATGCCGCTTCTCAACTTGAAGAACAAACAAAAGAACGTAGTGAATTTATCGATAAAATGTCTAATAATTTAAATATTTTAACTTTAGAATTTGCAAAATCCAATGTTGAAAGATTAAAAACAGAAGAAGGTAGAAAACAACTAGAAAAAGATTTCGATTATAGCGTTCTACTTAGAACAATAGAAAGAATGGCTCATCACTGCCAAAGAATTAGTCACTATATTAAAAATTCAAGATTTAAAATGAAAAGAATTTCCGAACAAGAACGAACCAATTTTATAGATTTAAATAACTAGGAATATTTATGAATAAAAAATATAAAAAAATCTTTTTTCCTTTATTACTAGCAACATTATCAACATCTTTGATTGTTGTTTCATGTAATTCCAACAACAACAATGACGACATAAATTCAGAAAAATTTCCACCTAAAAATCCTAATCCAAATTTTAAAGAAGGAATTTACACAAAGGTAAATTCAGATATTTTTAAAATAAAAGAAACAGTAAATGATGTTAGTAGAGAAACTAATTTTATTGTTCAAGAACCAATTCTTTATTTTAATAAAGGAAAAGTTATTACTAAACAAGATTTACCAAAAACTGTTTTAATTATAAATAATACAGATTTTAGTTTTGAAAAAGAAGTTGTTTGAGACACTGATTTTGAAGAAAAAATACTCATTGATTATTCAACAACAATTCAAGGACATATTAAAGATTATCCATCCTTAACTACTCAATTAACAATTTATACAAGAACTCAAGTAGATGGAGACGAATACATAAGAAGTGTTTTACCTGCTATTGATGAATTAAGTGCCAGAAAAGAAATTGATTATGATAAATCAACAAAAATTTCTAATCAAGCAAATTATGATTTTTGAAAGATGCTTGATAGTGATCAAGGTATAGAATCTAGATGAGACAATAGAGATATCCACAATAGACATACTTCCATTTCAGACAGAACAATCGTTTTTAAATGAGATGAAAGAAAATCTATTTCTCAAATTAGAATTAATTGATTTAAAAATGGTTGGGGCGGAAGCACATTACCAGAAACCTTTTATTTTTCTTATTCTAACGATGGGGAAAATTGAACAGAAGTTACAAATTTAGATAAAAACAAGGGAAGTCAATTTGATATAACTCCAGCAAACCCACTTTATGGAGTTAATGTGTCTAATCAAACCATTTTTAATTTTGATCCTATTAATACAAGATGATTTAAATTTTCATGAGATTCAGCTAAAACAGCAAATGGTGGTGATTCAATGATAGGAATTACAGATTTTCAATTTTGAGTAAAAAATAGTTTAAAAATTTTAACTCAAAATTCTAATTCAAGTTTTTTAAAATCTGTTTTAATAAATAATAAACCTATCGAGAATTTTAATTCTTTTAAAACTAGTTATGATATCGAATTACCTAATTTGGAACAACTAAACATTTCAGTTCCTAATCAAGAAAATTTAAGAATTCAAATTAAGGAAGTTTTATCTGAAGTTAACATTAAAAACAATACAAAAATTAAATCTGTATTTAAAATTTTAGTTACAGATGAAAACAATAATACAACTATATATAAACTAAATTTATCTAAAAAATAAGGGAAATATGGAAAAAAATAAAAAAAAGAAAGCAGCAATTTTTTGAATAAGCACTTCTCTTATTGGTTCAAGTATTCTAATAGGAACTGCAACATCACTTATTTTATATAATAATAACAATATTGAAACTAAAGATTACAATAGAAAATATAATGAACAAAATCTAAATTTAAAAAGTTTTATTCTTAAACAACCCAATTATAAAATAGATGAACCCTTAAGAAATTTTTATAGTTGATTTTTAAATACAAAAGAAAAAGATTTAAATAAAAGAGAAGAGCAAATCAATGAACTTAAATCTTTTGTTAATGAATATAATAAATTTGCCCAAATGTCTTTTGAAGAGTTAAATCATCTTTTTTCTGTCAAAAAAGAAATATTATTTAATAAAAATAATAAAATTATTAATTTTAAGGATGAAATCTTTAAAGAAATTTTAAAAACCAAGTTTGAAAATTTTAACTTTAAAGAAAAAACTAATGAACTAAAAAGTATAATTCAAAATTTACCTATAATTGATGATGAAAATAAAAAATTAAATAGTGAAATTACTAATTTTGCTACAAAAATAAATGATACAAATTTCAGTAATCCTTCCATTTATAAATTTAACAATAAGAATTTTAAATTTGAATTTAATAAGGAAAATTTTGATTATCAAGAATACTATAATAAGTTAGAAAAAGTTGATAAAAATATTAAAGAACTATTGGATGATTTCTCTTTTTACAAAGAAAATTGATCTTTAAGAATTGAAGATTGATCCACTTTTTCAAATACTATAGAACAAGGGTTTTCTGAAGAGAAAATCTTATCTTTTAAGACAGTAGATGATTTGCAAAATCATATTGATTATTTATCATTAAATTTTAAAAATTATATAAAATCAAAAAATTTAAATGAGTCCTATTTACATTATAAGAAAACCAAATTTACGGAAGAAATAAAAGAATTTGCTTTTTTAACAGATGATCAAAAACAATTTTTTATCAACAGAAATAACGAAATTAAAACTATTGAAGATTATGAACAATTATTAAATAAAATCAATTCTCTAAAAAATGATTTCGATATTTCAAAAGAGAAATTAATCGAATATTTAAATAATTCTAAAATTGAAAATAATTTTAAAAAAGAGTTAATTCAAAATGTAAAATTAATAAAAACTAAGCAAGAAATAGATAATTTTAAAAATGCTTTAGAACAACTTTTTTCTAAAATAGAAAATTTAAAAACACTAATTTTAGAATTTGAAAATGGAATTTCAAACAATAGTTTATCAGGACAAAAACAATTTAATTTTTTAAAAGAAAAAATAAAACTTGATTCATTTATTAAAAATAATGAATTGTTAGATGTAGATATTTTTGATCTCACTAAATCAATAGATAAAGCAGATCAATTTATTTCAAAATTAAATGAAATAAAAAATGCAACCGATACAACAAATGATGATTTGCAAACTATTTTCAATAGAGAAGCAAATGCAAATTTAAGTAATTTTCAATTAAATTCTAATACAGAAAAGTTTGATTTAAAACAATATTTATACTCTGGTTCTATTAACTTAAAAAATGCAAATTTATATTTTGGAGCATTAGATACAGATTTTATCGATTACACAATTTCCAATTTACAACTAAAAGAAGATAATAGAAATATTCTTGTTGTAACAATAGATGCTGTTGCAAAAACTGATTCTAATTTGCACACAACAATAAGAAAAGAAATTGATTTTTCTGCTAAAAATATTACACCTATTATAAATAATATATCTATTGCAAATTTAGATGAAATTTACGATATTAACTACTTTGAATTATCTAAAATTAAATTTAGAGAATTTCTTGAAAATGAAACATATAAAAAGTATTTAATAAAGAAAAAACAGGGTATTTCGAATTTCTTTAGTTATGATATAGTGCCTAATTTTAGTTTAGAAAATAACACAAATAAATTGCAAGCAACAGTAAATATTTTATTTAATAAGCAAGTTATAAAAAATTTTAATCTCACTTCTTTAAAAGCAGTAGAATTTGAAAATGAAAACACCGAAAAAGATGATGAAGTAAACAAAAACAAAATTTTACAACTTTTAAGTGGACCGGTTGGTGATTTATTAGAAGAATTTCAATTTAAAGATGGTGTAAGAAAAACTCACACAGACTATTATTCAAAAGATGCAAAAATAGCAATTGAAAATTCTTATATTTTACCTAAATATGGTAGATATGAAATTTATGTAGAAAATGTTGAAAGTTATAATAATATAAAACAAATTAGAGACACTGCTAGAGGTGGAGACGCAAATGTTTTCTTTTGATACAAAATAGATGGACAAAAAGCACCTTTACCTGAAAATAAATCAAGATATATAAAAACAGTTGATTTCTTTAGACATTTTACTTATGAAGCAATAAAACCAATCAATGGTAAACAATTTACAGCAGCCGATTTTAAAGGAAATTACAGTGAAATAGAAGAAAATTTCAAAACAGAAATCAATAAAATTAATGAAACTAATTTTCAACATAGAAAAGTTCAAGGAAAAGCAGTTAGACAAGGAGATGTTACCTTGTATAGAGCATTTAATATAAAAGATTTTCTTTTCCAAAATCATCTAGAAAAAATGAATTACTTTTTCAAATTAGCAAATGCAACTGATGATTCTGCTTTAGTTGGACAAAGTTATGATAATGACTGATTTGTACCTTTAGATGCTAAATTAATTACTAAAAGTGGAATTGTTAAAAGTACTGCAAACTTAAATGATTTATTAACTAAATACTTTTATTATTTTTATGATATAAAACAAATAAATAAGTGATCATTATCATTTAAAATTGGATTTATTAATATTTTAGATAATACCAAAAGATTTACTAATGAACAGGAATATGTGTTAGATAATGTTGTAAATGATTATCAACAGGAACTTTATCCTGCAGTTATTTTAAACAAAATAACTTTATCAGATATCAACGTTAATAAAGAGCAATTAAAAG
Organism: Mycoplasma sp. 5370; assembly: GCF_054343435.1. NCBI lineage: Bacteria > Bacillati > Mycoplasmatota > Mollicutes > Mycoplasmatales > Mycoplasmataceae > Mycoplasma > Mycoplasma sp. 5370. The sequence continues at coordinate 26,530 of NZ_JBTGVF010000008.1, read as the reverse complement.
AACATGATGTAACTTATTATAGAAATAATTTGGATGAATTAAATAGAATTGTTACTTTAAACTATCCTGGCGATGAAATAGAATATAATAATTTTTCTTTACCTAAAAATCGCTTTAAAATTTCAGAAATTCAAAATGCAAATGATGATTTCGCATTTGTTAGATTTGCCTTTTATAAAAAAGATGATTCAGTTATTAACAGTGATGTTTGATACAAAATTAGCGGATTTAAAAAGATTATCACTAATGAAGGAACTAATAAACTTACATTTGATAATAACAAACTAAATACAGTCTTTTATTCAGAAAATGAAGTTGAAAGAGAAAGAGAATTAGAACCTTTTTGAAAAGATTTAATTTGAACTTTAGATCCTAAAACCAACGTTGCATCTTGAGTACTAAAAAAACAGTATATTGAAAAAACTTTTCTTGCATCAGGAGCAAAAAACAGAAGTTTTAAATTAACTTTATTTGGAAATGTTTTATCAGTTGATAATGACAAAGATGATAGAGTAAGAAATGAATCTAAAGTTCCTAAGTTTGATTTTGATTTTGAAGAGTTAGTAATAGGTAAATTAGTTATTAAAGAAGGTGTTGTTGGTGGTTATAAATTTCCAAAAGGAAGAACTTGAATTCAAGTGCCACCAGTGGAATATATTTTAAGTGCTCAGTATGACGAAAATACAGGAATTTCCTTTACTTTAAAACTAAAAAATCCTGAATACAAAATTATTATTGATACAACTTATACACAACCAAATGATGTTAACTTTTCTCCTTCAAGAGCTTTTATTTTAAATTTTGCACCAGCAAAAATAGTAATGAAATATACAAATAGCAATCAAAAGGAACATTTTAGCGATTACAAAACTAATCAATATAATTATGAACATGTAAATTATGATTTACAGCAACAACCAATTTTACATTATAATGATGAAAATATTGATTCAGATTACAGTGTTTATAATCCAAATCAAAATGTAATTTATAAAATTCATGAAGGATATAAACCAGATAAAGAATGAATTAGACACGAATGATATGATTGAAAACTTGTGAATACTGTAAAATCAAGAGTTGTAAAGTATGCTGCAGATATTGCAGGTAAATATTATTTTGCTTCTGGTTCAATTATAGGAAAAGTTAATAATGATCCAAATGATGCTAGATTTTATGTGTTAACAAATCAACACGTAGATAGAGAAGTAGGTAGTTTAAGTCAAATTACAGGTGATAACCTTCCTTATCAACCTAAAATAAATAGAACTTTCTTAATTGCAAGTGATAAATACAAAAATTATATTAATCCAGGATATAGATATAATGCCACCGAAAATGATGTTGGATTTAGTAAAGTTCCATCCAAAATTATATGAGTTGGTGGATGAGATAAAAGTCAAATAGGTAAAAATGGTACATCTAAAGCCGCATATGATGCAGCAGTAACTATTATTGATTTAAAAGCACTTTTAAAACAAACAAAAAGAGATGGAAGAATGGGACTTGCGAAACATTTAGAAAATCTTTTTAAAATTCCTGATTTAAAATTTGATGCAAATTATAAACAAAGTGAAATGTTTGTTCCTACAATTAGAGATACAGCTCATTTAGGTTTTCCTGTTTGAGGAACTAAAACAGGATATGTAAATCATAGACCGACAATAGGTAGAGATAATGTTAGATTTACACAAACACCTAATTTTGCACCTTTATATTTTGGAACAGGGAATTCTGGTTCTGGAATATTTACAGATGACAATAGTTTTATAGCACTTTGAACATCTGGTTCTGGTGGAGCATGATCTGATGGGTTCCGTTATGATACAACAGATTTTAATTATTTTGGTATTAACTGAAATAACGAAAATCCATTAAGCTTAAAGAACACAGGTTCTTTTGGTGCTCAAATAGCAAGAGCAAATGCTAAAGATCCTAATTCTTTTGCACTCCCTTGATTCTGAAAAGAAATAAAAGAATAAATGCAATGAAGAAAAACTTCATTGCTTTTTATAAATGATTTTTAGGTTAAATATTCAAAATTAAAAATTTTCAATTAGTTGTTTAATAATTAATTTATTTTCAATAAATACAGCATTATTTAAAGTTTTTAAAAGCATTTTTTTGTTATTTTCCTGTAAATTTTCCGTATTTTTATAATTTTTAGATAGTTTGAGTTTGTTAAAAGTTTCATCTAGAATATCTTTTTCAAATTCAATAGAAAAAATAAAATTATCAATGGTTTTTAATAGTTTAAAAGATTCTTTTTCACTTTGAATTTTTTGTTTATATATTAAATTAAAAATGTTTTCAAAAAGATTTCAATATTTATTTGAAATTATAAAACCATTACTTTTTGTTTGAAATTCTTTAATAGTATCATTATTAAAGATAATTTCAATATTGACTTTATTTATTATTCCTCGAATTGTTTCATTATCTTTATATAGAATTTTATTAAAATTTTGTTCTAATTTTAATTCATTAATAGGGACTGTGGATATTAAACTTATTTTGTTAATTAAGGAGTAGTCATTTGTTAGTATATATTCTGCTAGATCATTGATAATAACTAAATTTTTATTTTTTAGTTTTTCAATTATAAATGAAATTTTTTGAAAATTAAAATAAATTTGAATCAATTTAAAACTTTTAAAAAAATTAAGTTTAGAAATATTTATAATTATTAAAAATATCATACAATAATTCATAACAAAATAGTTGTTATAATAATATAGTAAATAATATTCCGAAATATTCTTAACTAGTTTTAATGAAAAATAAACGGAAAAAATAATAAATAAAATTTTTAAGTAAAATAAAATTTTTTCAATTGTTTCTTGGTTTTGATAGTATTTTGAAATTTTGTCATAAATGAAAGAAAAATTTAGTGATAAGGCAGAAGATATTAAAATACAATAACTTGTAATTAGAAAAGAAAATAAGATTTTAATAATAAGATATTTAAAGGAAGTAATTGCACTTATTTTTTCTATTTCTCTTTTTATAAAGTATTTTGTTTTGTTCATAAAAGTTGTCTCCCATTTTTAAATTTAAAATGTAAAAAAAAGTAATATTTAGTTAAAATAAATATTTTAAAATTACTAAATTTTTTATTTCTTTTAAGCATTAATTTGATAATAATAATGTTTAAAGTTCTTAAAAAACCTAAAATGAAAAATAAAAATAAAATAATTCCACTAAAATAACTGAATAAAAAAATTAAGTTATAGACAATTCCAAAAAACAAATTATTGTAAATAAAATCAATATAAAAAAAAGAAATTAAGGTAAAAATAATTAAATAAAGGTAAATCAAAAATTTGGCTATAACTTTTAAAAAACTGTTATTTTCATTAATTATTTCTGTATAAAATAAATAACCATTCTTTTTATCAAAATAGATTTTCATTATTCAATGAATTTTCTTTCTGTTCCATTTATTTTGTTTATATATCTTTTAATTGCAGTTTCTTTTATTGAGTTAATTGAATTGATCATATTTTTAATCTTATTATACATTATTGGTCCATTTGGTCCTGTTCTGTGATAGAAAGGCAAACTATCAATTATATTTAATAAGTCACTTAAATCGTTTTTAATTTTGTCTAAATCACCATTAGTTGAGATTAAAAAAGAAATTTCATATACTTTTTCTCTTGTTCTTTCATCTATAAAATTAGATGCTTCTATTATTTGACTTATTCCTTCAAAAACTCCACTAAGAATTCCTGAAAAAATTTTAGTTTTATCTCATATAGGATCTCCGGGTATTACTGATTCTGAAAATCAACCTATATTATCAGATGAAGTTGAAAAAAAGCTAGCAACTTTTTCTCTGTTGTAATCTGCTTTTAATATCATATGTGATAAATAATCGGATAAATCTCTTTTTAGAGAATTTCATTCTCAAAATTCTATTTCATCTTTATATTGATAAAATTTATAATCATTTAAAACTTTTTTAATATAAATTGGTGGTAAGTCTGGTCCATTTTTATTTATTAAATCTATTATTTGTGCTGGTATAAGCATAGTCTCTCCTTATTTAATAATATTGTTATATTTTAATTATACTCCTTTATTTTTTAGTTTTTCAAATAAAGAAAACAATAACTTATAGTAAAATTTAATTTATAATAAAGAAAATAAAAGGAAGTAAAAATGAGTAATTATTCAAAAGCAAAACAAGAAGAATTTATAGAATTAATAAAAGAAATAAAAAGCGAAACTAGAGATGAAAAAAGATTAATTCAACTTAATTTATTGTTAAAAGAATTAAGTCAAAAAAAATTTGGTTTAATTTGAGAAGAGCAAAAAGAAAATGTAGATAACATTTTAAAGTCAAATATTCTTTATTTGCAGGAAAATAAAGCAAATAAGATAATTAATTCCAAAGAAAAGTCATTAAATTTTCTAATAGAAGGTGAAAATCTATTAACCTTAAATTTACTTTTGAAAACTCATAAAAATAAAATTGAAGTTATTTATATCGATCCACCTTATAACACTAAAAATAAAGATTTTATTTATAATGATAATTATGTTGATGCAAATGATAAATTCCCACATTCTAAATGATTATCTTTTATGAATAAAAGATTAAAATTAGCTCGTGAATTATTAGCGGATAACGGAGTAATTTTGATTAGCATAGATGAAAACGAGTTTGCTCATTTAAAAATTTTATGCGACCAAATTTTTGGAGAATTTAATTTTATAGAAAATTTTGTTTGAATTAAAAATTCAACCAAAAACAATTCTAAAACAACATCAACTAATCATGAATACATTTTGTGTTATAGTAAAAATAGAGAAATTTTAGAAAGAGAAAATTTCTTTAAAATAACTAAACCGGGTTTTTTAGAAGTGCAAAATTTACTTCAATATGCTAAAAAACAAAATTTAGAAATTTCAGAAGCAGAACAACTATTAAAATCTTTTTATAAAGAGAATCCCCAATTAAAAGGAATTTCAAATTATAATAAAGTTGAAAAAGAATATTTAACAAAAACAAATTGAATTTTTAAAGTTTTTGCTTTGGATAATACTTCTTCTCCTGTTTTAAGTGAAAAAAATAATTATAAAATTATTCACCCAATTACGAAAAAAGAATGCAAAAATCCAAAAACAGGATGAAGATATAGTTTAAAAACTATGGAAGAACATTTAAAAAATAATCGCATTTATTTTTATGATGATGAAACTAAAACACCACGTTTCAAAAGGTTTTTATCAGATTCTGAAATGGAAGTGGCAAAATCGGTAATTGAAAATACTAAAGAAGGTATAAAAGAAATAAATAAAATATTGATTAATAAAAACTTTAATAATCCCAAACCTGTTAGTTTAATAAAATATATATTAAGATTTTTCAATAAAAATTCAATAGTTTTAGACTTTTTTGCTGGTAGTGGAACTACTGCACAAGCAGTAATGGAATTAAATAAAGAAGATAATGGTAAGAGAAAATTTATTTTATGCACAAATAATGAAAATAACATATCTAGAAATATAACTTTCTCAAGAATAAAAACTGTTATAACAGGATTCAAAGAAAATGGTGAAAAATATTCAAATGGTTTAGAATTTAATTTAAAGTATTTAGAAGTTAAAACTATAAATTTTGCACAAGTAGAAAAAGAAGAATTTGAAATAGAAGAATTATTAATCAATAGTTCTAAATTGCTTCTAGAACTAGAATATTTAAATGAAATTAACAATGAAGAAATGTATTTTATAAACAATGAAGAAGAAATAGAAACTGCTTTAAAAATAATCAAAAATAAAGGAAAATTGTTTATAAATACTGAAGTAGAGTTAAATTTAGAACAACAAAAAGAAATTGAAAAAAAGAAAATATCACTTTTCAAAATCCCTTATAAATATTACTTTGAAGAACTTAAAAAGATAAGAGGTTATTAATTATGAAACTGAAAGAATTTCAAATAAAAGCAGCTCAAAAAATATTTGAAAAAACATTTTCAACCATCAATGACAGCACAATAAATAAAATTATTTTACAAGCACCAACTGGTTCAGGTAAAACAATAATTTTATTTGAATATATTAAGCAATTTATTTCAAATACTGATAATTTTATTTTTATTTGATTAACACCTGGAAAAGGGGAATTGGAAGTACAATCTTTTAATAAACTGAGAAAAAGTTTTCCAGAAATGATTTCTGGAGATTTGGATGATGTTTTACTAAATGGTTTTAAAAATAAAGGAATATACTTTATAAATTGAGAAAAAATTACAAATAAAATGAATGTTGCTGTTGCACAAACTGAAAAAAATAACTTTTTTGATAGAATAAATGAAGCTAAGTTGAAAAACTATAATTTTATAGTTATTATTGATGAAGAACACAATAATAACACACTAAAAGCTAATTTTATTATTGAATCAATTTCTCCAAAAAGTGAAATCAGAGTTTCAGCAACACCTATAAAAAGATCAAATAATTATCAAGAAATAATTATTAGTGAAAGTGATGTTGTTGAAGAAGGTTTAATAACAAAAGGAATTTTTATTAATAAAGATCTTGAAAAAAATAAAGGTAACAATATATCTTTTGAAACAAAATATTTAATTGAAAATTCAAATCAAATAAGAAAAAATATAATTACAGAATATCAAAAAATGAATCTTGACATTAATCCATTAGTGTTAATACAATTTCCTAATTTAAATGATAATTTAATTTCACAAGTAGAAGAAATTTTAAATAATTTAGGTTTTAATTATGAAAATGGAAAAGTGGCTTCTTGGTTTTCAGAAAGAGATTTAGAAACTGAGGGAAGCAAAAAAATAAAAAAACTTAGTAAAATCAATTTAGTTTCTGATGAAATAGTTAAAAATAATAATGAAGTTTCTTTTTTATTATTCAAACAAGCAATAGCAACAGGTTGAGACTGCCCGAGGGCAAAAATTTTAGTTAAATTACGTGATAATATGAGTGAAAAATTTGAAATTCAAACACTAGGACGAATTAGAAGAATGCCAGAAGCTCATCATTATAATAATGAAATATTAGATTATTCCTATTTATTTACATACGATGCAAAGTTTAAGAATGAAGCGATTTTAGTTGGTGGATTTGAAGCTGAAAAATTATTTTTAAGAGAAGATGCTAAGGATATCACATTATTAAAACAAATTCCAAACAAAAATTATGCTTACAATGAAAATAAAACATTATTAGAAGAAATCAGAGAGTATTTTTTAATAAAATATAATCTTAAAATTAATGAATTTGAAAAAAATAAAGAAATTCTAGAACAAAATGGATTTATAATAAATGAAAAAATAATTACAAGTTTTTTACAAGGAAAGATTAATAATTTACAGGAAAATCCTTTTGAAAATGTTAGTGAATACACTAATGAAGTAGATGTAAGCACAAGTGATCATGGAAGAATTTTAATGAAAAGTATAGATCAATTAAAAAATCCTCTTAACCTTTCTTATGAAGATTTAAAAGAAACTATTTTGCATAAGTTATTTAAAAAATCTTCATTATTTAGATTAAAAAGTAAAAAAGATAAAAAAATATTGTCTTTAAATAATAAAGAATTCTATTCATTTATAATTAATAATTTTGAAAAATTACTGGAAATATTTAAAAGATTTGAAGAAACTAAAATATTACAAAATTCCCTTTTAGAAGTTAAAGAAGTTGAATTTAAAATTCCTAAAGAAGAATATTATTCATTTATAAACTATGAAAAAGAAAATAAAATATTAACAACAAATGTTTATAAAAATTATTCATTAGCTATGATTGATAGTGAAAAACTGCGTTCAAGAGCAGAAATGAATTTTGAAATTTGGTGTGAAAATAATCAAAATTTTATAAAAGATGTTTATAGAGTAGGAAATAAAGGTTATTCTAATTTTTCAATAATTTATTATAATTCATCTCATAAGAAAAAAATTTTACATATTGATTATATAATTAGAACTCAAAACAAAAACATTTATTTAATAAAAATAGAAAAAGATAATTTCAATAAAGAAGAAGATTCAAAAGCAATGTTTAATCAATTAAAAAAATATTGTTTAAAAAATAAATACAATTTTGCTTTTATAAAGGAAAAACAGCATAAAAACGATTTCAAACTTTTTATTAATAATACTATTTATTCCAGTGACATTAATGATGAATCTTGAATTGAAATTGAAAAAATGATAGAAAAAAATAGATAGTTATGCTATCTATTTTTATAATTTTAAATCAGCAAATGTATATCTTATGGGTTTTCCGCCTAAATTATCTAGAAAAATTTCTAGAGAAATTGCTGAAGAATTAGAGTTTAAACCTCTTGACTCTTTTTCTTTTACATATTTTTGAATATCAAAATTAGATTTATTATTTTCCACATTTCATTTTTTAATTTTATCTGCTCATAAAATAAAATTCATTTTGTTAGATGTATTATTTTTGTTTTCATCAAATTCTTTGGTTAATTCCATTTCAAAAAGCAATCCATCATAGTTTACAAAATAAAATTTGAAATCTTGTTGATAATCTTCACCTTCTTCTTCTAACTCTTCTTTTGTTAAATTTAAGTTATCTTGAGTTTTTAAAATAGCAAAGTCTAAAATTTTATTATCTTTTGATATATAAAATAAAGGATTAGTTAGTAAGTTTTCTCTAGATTTTTCTGTTTGTTCTTCTTTAGTACCAGCAAACAAATTAGTTGTATCAGCCAGTTGAATAAAAACTATTTTATTTAGATTAAATAGGAAAAACAACCAATTTTTACTAGTTAATTCTTTTATTTTAGCAAGAGATTGACTATAAGGCAATGCTTTTTTTGAAATAAATCCATCATCAGTATTATTTTGAATAGTTGTATAATAATATAATCAATTTTTAATATCTAAAAATGTTGTTTTAATATCTAATTCCTTTTGTTCCTTTATAAATTGATTCTTTTTATCTTCAGAATCGAATGTAACATTTAGAATATTTGTAATAAAGTCAGAATTTATAAATTCATTTCATTCTTTATCTTCTTTTTCATTTTCCTGTATTTTTAGTTGATTAATTTGATTTTGTTGACTATTATTATTTAAATTACAAGAAGACAAAAATAAAGGAAAAACGGTTAAAAAAGGAAATATTTTTTTAATTTTCATTTAGATCCTTTCATATAATTAACATTTCTGCAGGTTGTCCATATCTAAACTTTTTAATTAAATCATTTTCAAAAGCTTGATAATGTTGAAAACTATCATGATAAATAGCATTATGAAAAATAGTTGTGATAGCATTTATCGATATATTATCTGTTTTAGAATTGGCAAAATAGAAAATAAAAGGGTTAAATTCTAGTGTTGTTCCACTATCTTTTAAACTTATTTTAATATTGAAAATTTGATTATTTCTTTTGATATATAAATCTTTATAAGAATTACTTAATGCAGTAGTATCCCCTTCTTTAATTTCATTTAATAAATTATTAGAAAAGTAAGAGTCACTATAGCTATCTAAATCTTCTAAACTTTCTAAATATTCTTTTGATGGAGATAATTTATTACCATTTTTATCTACTTTATTAGTTATTGGTAGAGTAAATCAATTGCTAAATACAGCTTTAAATTTAGTTAAATTTTTTAAAACAAAATATCAATTTTGAGACAAGAAATTTTTATATTGTAAATAAATAGGATTTTTTTTAAAATCAAAAGAAGAAGATTTTTTTATTTCTTTAGCAAAGTTTTTGAATCCTTCTTCTATTTGTTTTTCTTTTTCTTGTTGATTTTTAATAAATTTATTTATCATATCTTCATCTTTATTAAATTGAATATTTAGAATTAAAGATAAAATATTATCTGTATTTTTTTCTTCAATAGTTTTTCCTTTATCAATAATATCTAAAGAAGGATTAATGAATTTTTTAAAATCATTATCAATATAAAATTTATCATTTTTCTCTTGATTGTCATCATCTTCTTTTTTGTTGTTAATAAAAGAAGAATTTATATTTTTTAATAAATATTTTTTTAAAGAAAATTCCTTTTCAAGCTCTTTAAAAACTAAAAAATCTAAATTTAAAAAAGTAGTAGAATTTGAAATATTTAAGTTATTTAAATTAGAATATTTATCTTCAATTTGTTTGTAACCTTCAAGCTTTCTTTGGTTTTTTTCTTCTTCAGTTACATCTTCTTCATCTTCAAGTTCATATTCTAAATCTTCGTCAAAATCTTTTTTATCTTTTTTTATTTTTTCTTTGATAATTTCTTCTTGTTTATTTTCAAATTTATTTGCAAACAATTCAATATCTTCTTTTGTCGTATTTTCTTTATTTATCTCGTATATTTGACTATCTAGTCTAAATTTAGATATGTTATTTTTATCAACAAATTTTTGCAATCTTATAACTTTATTTTTGTCAATAACAATATAAAAAATATCTTTGGATGCTAGAATATGATCTTCTAATTTTTTATGTATTTTTATAAAAAAATTAATGGATTTTCCTTTTAAATTTAAAAAATTTAAAGAATCAGTTTTAAAATATTCATCTTCTTTTTGTGAATAGAAATTAGAACTAAATCTATTAACATCGTAAGGATAATGTAAAAATTCTAAAAAATCCAAATTTTTTAAAATTCAATATCAATTGTTGTTTAAATTTTCTTCTAAAATGGATTTTCCTATTTTGACAACTGCTTCATTAGAATTACCACCTTGAGCTTGATTAGATCTAAGTGGATTATAAACAAATAAAGAAAATTTTAAATCTTCTAATTTTTTATCACTTATGTTTTCTTGTTCAAGAATGTAATTATTTATTTTTTCTAAATTATTTTCAAAAATATCTTTTAATAAAAGATCAATTTCTGGATTAGAATAAAAATTTTTTTTATTTTGTGCATTTGCTTCATTGCGAAAATTAGTTTTTGCTTCATTACATGAAACAAAAGAATAAAAGGGGGAAAATAAAACTAAAAAAGGTAGAAATAATCTTACTTTTTTATTTTTCATTTTTATTATCTTTCTACTTATAAACTTAGAATAACTATTAATAATTATAACTTATTTATAAAAAAGCAATAAAAAAATTCCCTAAGGAATAATTTCAATCCGCTGTATAAATAATAGTTATTCTAAGTTGTTGTTAATGTGTTTATTTATTATTATTTAATTATTTATACTAAAAAATTATACTATTTTTTAGAAAATAATCAATTAAATTGTATAATTTTATGAGTTATTCAGTTGTTGTGTAGAAAGAAATATGAATAAAAATTACTTTTTATTTATAAATAAATTACTTTTAAAGAAAAAAAGCACAATTATTATTCCTGTAATTAATTTATTAATGATTATATTAACTTTAATTTTAAATTTCACTCTTGCTAAAAGTATAGAGAACTTTTTGATTATTTTTTATATCAATATTTTAATTAATGGGATTTTATCTAGTCTTTATGGTTCTATAAAAGGACTAAATATTTTTAAAGATTTACAAAGCGAAGGAATAGAAATAATTGTTTTTTCAAAAAGCATTACAAGACATAAAATAGTTTTTACTAAACTTATAAACTTTGCTTTTTGATCAATGTTATGATCCTTTGTTTCTTATTGAATTTTATCTACAACTCTGTTTTTAAATTTAAATTTCATTAATAGTTTAAATATACCTTTTTTATGAATTTTCTTAAGTCCTCTTTTTATTTATCTATTTTTTGGATTGATATCTATTTTAATTTCATCTAGATTTTCATCAAAAATATCAATAGCATTTCCTTTATTATTCTTTATGCCTTTTACAACTTTAGGGAGTATAATTTCTATATTTTCAACTTCTAGTGAAAACAAATTTGGAGAATATTTAAATATTAATTACCCAAATTATGATTCTGGAAAGTTGCTTGATGTTGAAAAATTTTATTTAAACAATAATAAAGATGAGTTATACATAATTCCTAAAAATGTGGATAATAAAAGTTTTTCACAAAGAGAAAAAGAATTTTTAGAATTAGCAAAGCAAAAATCTAAAAATTCATCAACTTTATGACAAGCATACTCATTACTTTCACTACCTTATCAATTTCTTGATATTTATAATAATAAAGATAAAGATGCTCTTTCTTATGTTTCTAAGAGTCAAATTAATAATTTAGAAAATTATTTAAATTATAAAAATTTAGATTCTGGAGAATACAATTACAAGTTAGAATTAAATAATAACAACTTATTAAAAGTTGCTATACAAGATGATGATAGTTTATTAGAAACAAAATATTCTTATTTAGTTCCTGGTGCATTAAAAAATAGTTCTCATTTTGAGAATGTAAAAAATAGAGAAATAATTTATTCAAGAGAAAATGCTTCCAATTTTGAAGTCTCATTTCCTGAAGATGATAAGATAGTTGCAGTTCCTGAAGATTTAGTTGGAAAACTAAAATGAGAAATAATTGAAGAAGTTTTAAAATCTGCTATTTTTGACAAATATGCCTATAAAACCTTTATAAAAGTTAAAAATTATAATAAAAATGATCTTTTAAAATACTTCGAAAATATACTTTCAAGTAATATTAATAACACTAACGATGATAATTTTTCAAAAGTTATTGATAATAATACAGAATTATTAAAAGAGATTATTGACACAAATAAAATTAAAAATTTAACTGAAAAGAAAATTTATTTTATCACTTCACTACTTTATTATGCTTACTTTCATCCTGAATTCAATAAAGTTATTTTAACTTTACTTGAAAAAGAAAATGATGGCAAAAAATATTATAATCCTGACAAATTTGAAATTTCTTTTGATAATAAGAAATATTTTATTGGTGGATATTCTACTTACAGTCCTATTCAACAAATAAAAAATGATAAAATCATTTATCGTTTTAGTTTAGAAGAAAGTAATAATTTCTTATTTCAACCTGTTGATGAAGTATATTCATACAAAGCAACAAATAGAATTGTTTATAATAAAAATATTAATTTAGTAATATGATCTTTAGTTGTAACTATTCTTGCTTTTTCAAGTTATGTAGTGTATAAAAGAAAGGATTATAAATAATGAATAATAATATTTTAGAAATAAAAAATTTAACAAAAATTTATAATAAAACCAATTCTGGTGTTAATAGCATAACATTTAGCGTTGAAAAAGGTAGTTTTCATGCATTTATAGGGGAAAACGGTGCAGGAAAAACAACAACTATAAAAAGCATTATAGATGCTTTTAGTGGATATACAGGAGAAATCTTAATTGATAATATAATAAATACCAAAGAAGAAGCTAAATCCAAGATAGGTTATGTTCCTGAAAACGCTTTATTTCCAAAAGGATTGACAACTTATGAATATTTATTTTACTTAGCCCAATTGTCTAAAATCCCTAAAAATACAGCACAAAAGAGAATAGATTTATTTTTGCAAAAATTTAAAATCGAAGATTTGAAAAATAAAAAACCTTACGATTTTTCTTCAGGACAAAAAAAGAAAATCCTTTTAATTCAAGCACTTATAAACGAACCAGAATTACTCATTTTAGATGAGCCTGCAGCAAATTTAGATCCTTCCGCTCGTTTTGAATTATTTTCTATATTAAAAGAATTAAATCAAGAAGGAAAAACAATTTTTATTAGTTCACATATTTTAAAAGAAATAGATGAATTTACTACTTATGTTACTTTAATCCATGAAGGAAAAATTTATTATCATGGACTAAAAGAAAAAAGTTTAGAAGATATTTTTTATGAAAAAGTCATTAATAAAGAAAATTAAGTTGTTTTCAACTTCATTTATCATTACAAGTCCTATTATTTTTGTTGCAAGTTGCAATCAAAAAACAGATAATATTTCAGAACAAGAAACAGAAATTAATTTCAAAGAAGGAGAAAATTTTGTTTATAAAAAATTTTATTCTTGAAGTTACTACAAAAGTGAAGATTTTGAAAAATTCAATATTTCTATAAAAAATCTAAATCAAAAAATAAAAGAGATATTAGATTTTATTAATACTTTAAAAGCAGAAAATAAAAATGATTTAGAAATTTTTAAAGAATTAATAACTCAAAACTATATTATCACTTCAAATACAGCTTATTTTTTAGATCAAGAAAATAAAATAACAATTAAATTTGAAAGTAAAAATACTGAAAAAGTAAAAGCTTTAGCTTGAAAAATTAATTTACAAGTTAAACACATAAATCATTATGATGATAAAGGCACTTTAAAAATAATAATTTATTTTAAAAACTAGTTATAACAGGAATTAATTCCTGTTTTTATTTTTCAAAAACTTAAAAATTGTTTATTTTTTTATGAAAAAATTCATTTTTTAATAATTTTCTTGGATTTCATATATATATATATATATATAATGAAATAGCAATGAAAAAGAAGTTATCAAGAAAAAATAAATTAATAATTTTTAGTATTTTAGGTATTTCATCCGCTATTTCTATCTCAAGTTTAGTAACATATTTTGCAACTAAATATCATCATAGAATTGAAAATAAAATAACTAATGATGAATTTTCAAGAGTTGAATTTAAGGAAACTGAAAAATATACCAATATTTTAGATGAACAAGATAGTGCTGATATTAATATTTATTATTCATCTTATGGAGTGCAAACCTTTTATAACTTAATAAGAATGGCAATGTTATCTAAAAAATCAATTATTTTTTATCATTCCAAAAATAATGTAGAAATTCAGCAGCAATTAAATACAAATGAATTGCGAAAATTTTTACAAAACGAAAGAAACGCTGATGAAATTTATTTAGAAGACTCAAAAGTCATTGAAGTAAAAGGAGAAGAAAATAAGTTTTTTGAGCAAGCTTATTATCAAGCTTATTTAAATCCAACAAAAAAAGTTAATGTTTGATTCAATTCAGATCATATTGCTTCAGCAGGAAGTTATTTTGAGAAAATTAAAAACCTTAAAAATGTTAAACTTCAAGCTATTGAGGATTCTAATGTGTTAGGTGAATATCACATTGAACATTTTTATTCGCAAGAAGAATTTAAATCTAAATACTATGATTTTTCAAAAAATGAATGAAGAACAAATTTAGGAAGTTATGATAGACTAACTCAGTACTTTAGATCTGCTGAAATGAACAACTTAAAAATTTATTGATCTGACAAGATTGTGTCTAATAAATATTCAATTTTAAATTTCAAAAATCACTTACCATTTTTTGAAAATAACAATAATTTAAAAGACTTAATCTTTACTACAAGAACTAAAGAAAATAAAAGATTTAGTTCGTTTTGATCTAAAATTACTGGTCTTGATTGAGAAAAAGAAAGAGATAAAGTTAATGAATTAAAATCAAAATTCAATAAACCAAGTTTAATAATTTTAGGTAGTGGTTATGATGAAGATTTTGATTATGTTATGACTATTATTGCTAAATTGAATTCTCAATATAATATTTTTTATAAAGGACATCCAGGAGTGAATAAAACTTCTAATGAACTTCAAAAAGCACTAAAAAACGCAAAAGAAATATCTTATTATGATTATGACCAAAAAGTAAAAAGAACACTAAATACGGCAAAAATACAGAATTTTGATATTTTAGAATCCCAAATTTCTTCTGAAGAATTAACCACTCATCACGCTAATGAAGAAAAGGGATTGTCGTTTGATAAGTGGTTTGCAACCGACTATTCAACAAGTGCACTTTTTGGATTGAAAAACAACAAAAATAATTTTGAAGATTTAATTGGATTTGTTGATTTACTTTCAAACAAAGAAGACTTAATTTGAAACGATGAAAAGGAATTTACAACTAAATTTGAATCAATAGTTCAAAAAATAGCAACAAAAAATATTTTTGCTACTTTAAAAGAAGAATCTAAAAATAAAGATAAAAGCAAACTTCAAAAAGAAGATTTTGTTTTAACAACATCTACCAATTCGTTAATAACCAATTTAACCATTAAATCCATAGAAAAAGTAAATGAACAAGTAAAATTACAAATATCTTTTGAATACAATCCAAGAGAAGTAGATAATCACAATAGTTATACTGTAGAAATTGTTTACATTTAGTTCTAAAATTAATCTAACAAAAAACGATTTTGTGCTATAATTTAAAAGCAATATATGGAGATAATAACTGTATGAAAATACTTAATTTGTTATTTGAATATATTTTCCTCTATAAATTTGCATTACATTAATAAGGAGGTTCAATGAATTCTTTTAGACAAGAAAAAGAAAATATTGTTGCTGAAGTTAAAAATAACATTCAAAATTCTTCTTCATTAGTTATTGCTGAATATCGTGGATTACATGTTTCAGATTTTGAAGAATTAAGAAAAGAATTAAAATCAGCAGGTGTTAAAATTAAAGTTTATAAAAATAGACTTTTCAAAATTGCATCTAATGATTTAGGTTATTCAGAATTAGAGTCAACTTTAGTAGGTCCAAATGTTTTCGCATTTGGTGGAGATGACGCTATTGCACCAGCAAAAATAATTTCTAAATTTAGCAAAAAACACCCAGAAGTTGTTTTAAAAGGTGGAATTTACGAAAATCAAGTTATTGATGCAGCTGAAGTTCAAAAAGTTGCTTCATTACCAAGTTACGAAGAAGCTCTTACAATGCTTGCTTCATCATTGATGGGTTCATTAAGACAATTATCAGTTGGACTAAAAATGTTAGTCGATGAAAATAAATTAGTATCAGAAGGAGAAAAATAAAATGGCAAAATTAACAAAAGAAGCTTTTATTGAAGCTTTAAAAGAAATGAATATTAAAGAAGTTATGGAATTAGTAGATGCAATGAAAGAAGAATTCGGAATTGATCCATCTGCTGTTGCTGTAGCTGCTGCTCCAGCTGCTGAAGCTGCTGAAGCAAAATCAGAAGTAAACATTACATTAAAAGGTGATGGTGGACAAAAAGTTAATGTTATTAAAGTAGTTAAAGAAGTTTTAGGATTAGGATTAATGGAAGCTAAAAAATTAGTAGATTCTATTCCTGTAGTTCTAAAAGAAAACGTTAAAGTTGCTGAAGCAGAAGACATCAAAGCTAAATTAGAAGCTGCTGGTGCTGAAGTTTCATTAGGATAATAACAATAATTTAAAAAAAGAAAAATTCCTGAGCATAAACTTGGGAATTTTTTTGATAAAATTAAAATATGAAAAATATTATAGAAATAGAAAATTTACTTTATAAAAAAGAAAATAAAAACATTTTACAAATAGAATCTTTATCTATTCCAGAAAAGAAAATCATTTCTATAGTAGGACCTTCTGGTGCTGGTAAAACAACTTTATTAAATTTGCTATCACAATTAGAAAAACAATTTAGTGGAAATATTAAATTTTTAAATAATTTAAAATTAGAACAAATAGGATATATTTTACAAGAAAATGTTTTATATGAGCATTTATCTGTTTTTCACAACATTTATTTAAGTGCTAAAAATTCATTAAACTGAAAAAAAGAAAAAAGACTTCAATTTATAGAAGATTTTTTGAAGCATAGTAATCAACAAATTAAAAACAAATTAGCTAAAAAAATAAAGAAATATACAGAAAACAGTTTTTTTAAAAAGGAAAAATGATTATTTTTATCCCTATGATGAAAACTTTTATTTTTAACTTTAAAATATGATAAAAAGCAAACAAAAAAAATATGAAATTTTCTATTTTTTATAAAAAAATCTTTTAAAAAAGATCTAAAAATTATTGCAGAAAAACTTGAAATTAATAATTTAATAAAACAAGAAGCAAGCAAACTTTCAGGTGGACAAAAACAAAGAGTAGCGATTACGAAAGCATTAATTAAAAATAATAAACTTTTGTTACTAGATGAACCTTTTTCAGCTTTAGATATTAAAATTAAAGAAAAAACTTTAGAATGAGTTATTAAATTAAAACAAGAATTTGATTTATCAATAATTTTAATAACCCATGATCAAGCAGATGCACTCAAAATAAGTGATTATATTTTAGTTCTAAATAACGGAAAAATAGAGCAATTTGACTTAACAGAAAATATATTAAATAAACCTAATAATTATTTCGTAGCAGATTTTTTTAATTATCCAAAACTTAATTTATTAAGAAAAACAGAACAAATTTCTTTTTATGTAAGGGCAAAAGATGTAGTAATTACTAAAAGTCAAGAAAAATCAGAATTTAAAATCATTGATAAACAGATAGTTGGAAACTTTATTATTTATAAAGTGGCAAGTGAAAATAATGTTTTAACTTCTATTTCAATTGATGAGTCATTAGAAATAAATGATTTTGTTACAGTTGATATTAATTATGAAAAAATTTTGGAGTTTTTAAATGAAAAAGAATAACATAGAAATTACAAAAATAAAGGAAAAAACAGTAAAAATAACAAAAATATTTTTATTAATTTTACCTTTACTTATTTTGCTGTTTTTATTTTATATTTATCCAATTATAAAATCAACTTATGAATCATTTATTGTTTTTCCAAGTTCTACAAAAAAAACAATATTTATTTATGGACTCAATAATTTTAATAATGTAATAAATGATTTTAATTTTAAAATTGCTATTGAAAACTCGACTTTTTTATTTTTTATCCCTACATTTATATCCTTATTTTTATCGATTTTTATTGCTTATATGTTGAGCACAATTTCAATGAAAAAAACACAAAATCTATTTTTAAAACTTATTTATTCACAATTTTTTATTTCTTATTTTGCTGTTGGAATTGCTTTTTTATTGCTTTTTGGAGAACAGAATTTATTTTTTAAAATATTTAATTCTAATGCTAGTTTTACTCATGGAAATAATAAATTAAATATAAAATTATATCTTTTTATTTTTCAAGTTTGAAGATCACTATCCTTTAACATAGTTATATTTACTTTTATTTTTATTTCAATAAATAAAAAATATCATAAAGTTATGATTTTAGATAATTTAAATTTTTGAGATAAAATGAAATATTTATATTTCAAAGAATTTCAAAAACACTTATTAATTATTATATATACAAATTTAGTTTTTTCTGCTCTTTTATATCCAGGAGCAATTATGGAAGAAGATAAAATAGAAGAACTACAAGCTCATACATTATCTAGTTATGTTTTGAGCTTAATTCAACCAATAAATGGAACTTTGGAAATAGACATTAATAAGGCATATGCTGCAAGTATTTTATCTCTATTTTATTTATTATTTTTATTTTTAATCACTTACATATTTTTCTTTTTAGTGCGTTTTTTCTTTATAAAAATCAAAAAAGGAGAAAAATATGATTAAAAAAATTACCAAAGAAATTATTAAAATTTTAATCTTGTTATTTATTTTATTATTAATTTTATTTCCTTTATATATATTATTAATCACTTCATTAAAAAGTAATTATTCCACTTCTAATAATAATTATTCATTAATTTTAAAAGAGTTTGAATGATCGAATTTTAATTTTTTCAAAAATTCAATATTTTGAAAAGCAGTTTTTTTATCAATGTCAAGTTCTTTACTGCTTATATGTTTAAGAGTGGTTTTTTATACATTATTTATAGTTGGTTTATCTAAAATTAATCAAAAAATAAAAAAAGCAATTTTACTTTTTATTATGTTTTTTTCTTTTATTCCAGAATTTTCTATTTATCTTTCATTAAGAGAAATATTATCCAATTTTCATATAATAAATAATTTATCAGTTTTTTCAATTGTTTCTAATTCTATATTTTCTTATTTTTTTATTTATAATCTATTAATTAATTTTGAAAAAACAAAAAATCAATATTGAAAAGTTATTAAATTAGATAATTTAAATATATTTCAAAAAATCTATTTAGTTTATTGAAAAGAAATGAGAAATTATTATATATTATTAATTATTTTTAGTTTTATTTCATCGTGAAATGATTATCTTTGACCAAATTTTTTATTATCTAGCACAGATTCTAAAACTGTTGGTATTTGATTTAGACAAATAGGCGAAACACCTTCTGGGGGATATTTTTTAAACATTCAAGCAGCCGGTTCTTTGGTTGTTATATTATTACCTTTAGGAATTTATTTTATTTTTTCTCAAAAAATTATCAAATTTTAATTTTTTCACCTTTTATTTTAAAAAAGTATTAAAATTAAAATATTATAAAATTATTTTTTAGGAGAACAATGAATAAAAAAATATTAAAAAGTTTTTTTTCAATTACAACACTAGCAAGTGTGATTTCACTTGCAAGTTGTAATAATCAAAATCAAACAACAATTGAAAAAAAATATGAAACTAAAAAGGCACAAGATAATAAAATAGTTTTTGCAACAGCTCAAAGCAAAGTTTATCCTTTAATGATTGCGATGCAAGAACTAGTTCCTTTATACAATAAAGTTATGAAAGATAATCCTGACTTTCTTCCTATAGAACTACAGTTATCAGATAAAAGTGGTGCAAATAGCGAACTTGAATTAGCAGCTAATGAGGCAAAATATATTAAAGAAGATAGTGAAAAATTAGCTAACTTAATATTAGGAAACCAAAGTGGAGCATTTTTAGTTAATCAATATGGTAAATTATTAGAAACAAAAGATATTTTACCTAATTCATCTTTTATTAGTAAAATTTTAAAAACACATACAAAATTAGTCGGAGAAAACATTAAGGATGATACAAAAATCTTTAATTTACCTTTTGATTTAAGTGATATAGATGCTTTTTCAATTAACATAGATTTACTTGGTAAAATTTTTGAATTGTTAGAACAAAACAATGCACAAATAGATAAAAATAGTGAAGTTTATAAATACATTCAACAAAATAAAGGAAATGGAAGAAATATTCCAGAAGATTCAATAATAAATTTCATAAAGGTAAAAGCAAATAATAATATCAGCAATATTGTAGTTAATGATGAAACATTTAACAATATTACTAAAATTTTTGAATTTGCTAGATTAGTGCATAATTCCTTTGAAATTGACCAAGATAAGGCTACTAAATTTGGTAAAGATATAAGAGATTTAGCAATATTTTCTATTGACTATCAAGAAGACACATTTTTTAAAGTATTAAATAATAAACTCAAAGGTAAAAAGCTTTGAACTTTAAAAGAATCTAAAAATCCTTATGATTTATCAGAAATAGATTATGCAATTGCTAACGACACAGAAATTCAAAGAATTTTTAAAGAAACATTTGATGAATTTGTGCAAAAAAACAGCAAATTAGAAATAAATAAAGCAAACACTACAACAAAAAAACCTGTATTTTATGATGTAAAATATGAAAACAATAAAAACGAATGAGCTTCTTGAGACATAAGAGAATACAAAACAGTTTTTGCTTTTGCAGCAGCTGTTGGTTATGAACAATCTATAGATAGTCCTACAAGTAGAGCATTTTTTGCAAAAAATAATAAAGACATATCAGATAAATTTACAAGTGATTTAGATGTTTGATTAAGACCACAAGTTACAAAAAATTTACCAAGTGATAATTACTCATCTTACTTTGAAGGAGGTTCAAGTTTAATTCCTATTTCTGTTGATAATGGCGGAAAAGAAGATAAAGCAACAAAATTATTTTTAAAATGATTATATTCCGGAGAAGTTGATTATCGTGGTAAAAAGATTAAAGTAAGTGATTTAATTTCACAAAAATCATCTTACATTATTCCATTAAAAGAAAAATTAAATACAGAATCTGCAAATTGATACGATCACCAAATTGAATCTTTATCAACACAAAGTCATGAAAACGGAACAAAAATAGATACTCTAAGCAAAAAAACATCTAAAACACCAGAAGAAGAAAAAGAAATTGAAAATTTACGTAAAGAAAACGCAAAAATAGAAACAGAAATAAATTACGTAAAAGCAGCTAAAATTTCATACGAAAGTTTAAAAAACTTCGTAGATAAAAACCAAGAAGACAACGTTTTTTTACCAATAGATCAAAAATCTTCAAAAATTATTAAAGAAATTCAAACAATGCTTTTAAATTCTACTTTAAAAGAAAATGCAACTAAAATTTCTGGAGAAGCAGCATTAAATAAAATTTTAGAAATAATAAGATCAAAAGAATAGGAAAGAATGAATTCAAAAGACAGAAAATATTATAATGAAGTACATTATTTTATAGATAAAATTAATAAAAAGGTAATTTTAGAAAAAAGTTTTCACGAACAACTTTTAAAAAACAAAGGAACTTGAAACGGATTTAAAAAAATAGGTGGTTCATCAATCGGAGATGTTTTAGAACTTGATCAATTTAAATCTCAATTTTTAGCTTTTATAAGAATGTCTAAATTAGATATGCCTATTTTAGATACTAAATATATAGATGCTGGAGTAGCAATCGAACCTAAAGTTATTGATGTTATAAGAAAAATGACACAAAAAGAAGTGGAAGTTTTCCCACCTGAAAAATATTCATATGACTATTTTAAAGGCAAAGACGATATTATTGGCGGAATTCCTGATGGATACATCAAAGATTTAAATATGATTCTAGAAATTAAAACAACTCAAAGTAAAAATTTTGATAAATGAGAAAAAGGTGATTTACCTTCTGCCTATTTAAAACAAGCACAACTTTATTCTTATTTAATGGGTTGTGATACCTTTGCAATAGTAGCGACATTTTTAGAACAAGAAGATTATTTAGATCCAAAAAATTATCCAATTGAAAAAAGAAAAATAAGCACTTATAAATACAAAACAAATGTACCACAAATTGAAGACGACATTGCTAAAATAAAAGAATGATATAATTTTTATACAACCAAAGGATATTCACCACAATACAATGAAAGAATTGACGGAGAGTTATTAGAATATCTTGAATGTAGAAATGAAGAAGAATGGATAAAATTAATAGATAAGTGAACTTTACAAGGGAAAATTAAAGTAAAATAGTGGAAAAAGATTTTATAACTTTTAATCATTTTTATAAATACAAAACTTGTCAAAAATATTTTATTTGAAATAAAATTGATACTCAAAAAAATGACTTTGATATTGATGAAGAAGAACAATCAGAAAAATTTTGAGATGCTGTTAATTTTAGTGAATTACTTAATGAAGAAAATTTAAATTATGTTTCTACCAGAGCATCTGTTTTTACTTCATTAGAAAGAGAATTTGAAAATTTTATACAGCAAAAATACGGAATAAATAATGTTTATGTAGTTAAATCAAAAAACAATGAAGAAGCAATAATTGAAACAGAAAACATATTAAAAAATAACAAATATAAAGTAATTTTATATCCAGTTTTTAAATATGAAAATGCAATTGCAAAACCAACATTAATTAATTTAAAAAATAAAAAAATTTCTATTTTAAAACTTTCTACATCTACCAAAAGAAAAGATATTCTGCGTCCTTTTTGAGACTTTTGAATAACAAACAAAATTGTTAAACTTGAAAATATTTCTTTGTTTTTGTTAAATTTAAGTGAAGAAAGCAAAAAAAATGAAAAAGATTTTTCTGAAGTATTTTATTTAAATATAAACAAAACCAAAAAAAGTTTGTCTAAATCAATGGAAAAAGAATTAAATAATGATTTGTTTTTTTATAAAACAATTATATATCAGCAAGGATTAACTCCCCAAGAATATGATTCTATGATAAAAGGAGAATTTGTTCCTGAAAATAATATTTATGCAATGATTTCTTCAAGAACATTACCTATAAATTCAAAAAAGAATGAATATTATGATTTTGAAACTATTGAAGAAATTATTGAAAATATAAATGAATCTAAGTCTATTAATGATTTTGATAATTTAACAATTGAAGATAATTCGCTTTTTGGTACAAATTCAGATTTTAATGATATTTTGTCTTTAAAAGAACCAACTATATTTGGTTATAGCGGTAATATTTTAAAAAAAGAAAAAATTATTTCTTTAATTGAAAATAAAAATATAGCAAGTATAAAAACTCAATTAAACGATAATTTCCTTTATTCTCAAATAAATTCACAAGATATTAAAATTTTTAAATCTGCAGAATTAGAAAATATAATTGATATTTTAAATGATAAAAATAAAAGAATTGTATGATATGACTTTGAAGGATTTTCTTTACCTTATCCACCTATGAATGGAGTTTTACCATATCAGCAATTAGTTTTTCAACTTTCTATCAAAGAAACATTAGGTAATAAAATTATTTCTAATAATTTTGAAAATGAAAATGTTGTTTATGATCCACAAAAATTAACAATTAAAACTTTTGAAGAAATTATTACTAAAATATATTCTAATAAAGCTGATTATTTTGTTGTTTTTAATAAAGGTTATGAATTAACCAGAATTAAAGAAATGCTAAAACTAATAGAAAAAGAAGATTTACAAATGCATCAAAAATTAAGTAATTATTTTGCTCATATTGTCAAAAACACTATTGATTTAGCAGACTTTTTTAGCGGTTATTCAGAAACAAGAAAAAACCTGCCTTTTATTTTTATTCCAGAGTTAAAAGGTTTTTATAGTATTAAAAAGATAGAAAAATATATAACAAAACACAATATTAAATTAGAGCATTTAATAACTCCTTATGTAGAACTAGAAATTCAAAACGGATTAAGTGCCATGAACAAAGCTATAGCTCGTTACATTGGTTTCATCGGAGATAAAGAATGGCAAGAAATTAAAAAAGATTTAAAAAAATATTGTGAAAACGACGTAATGGCAATGATAATGGTAAAAGATTTTATAAATTTTTTAATCAAAGAAAAAACTCAAAAAAGCAAAAAATAGTTAAAAAAATGCTTCTTTGAGTTTTTTTCTTCAATTTTAGTAAATTTAATTTTTTTGATATACTAAAAATTTATTTGTATACTTGCCAAAATAATAGTAAAATGAAAAATATATAAAACTAACTAAAGGAGATTTTATGAAAAAGAAAATCAAGATTAGTAAAAAGAAAATTTCTCTAATTTCATTAGCAGCATTATTGACTACAAGTGCAATCTTAATACCATCTATTTTAATACCCACATTACATAAAAAATATAATATAAATAACAGTACTTTAGAAAGTAATGAAAATGGTTCTGCAAACAATAACACTAATACCGAAAATAAAGGAAATACAGTAATTTCTGAAAATCAAAAAACTAATATGACTAATAGAAATAATCATAATAATATTAATGAAACAGTAAATCAACAGAATGATAAAGAGATTAGTAATTCTAATAATACTGATAATTCAAATGCAAAAAATTCTAAATTATCACTTTCAGAATTTAAAACTTTTGTTAATCAATTTAATAATGATTGATCAAATATAACTAAATGAAAAACAGATTCTAAATATCAATCTATAATTGATTTAAAAACAAAGATAGATAAAGAAATTAAAGATTTAGAACAAAAAGGAGAAGATTTTGATTATAACGATGCAAAAGTTAAGTATGAGCAAGAATTAAAATCCTTACTAAATAAAATTTACAAAATTGAAGATATTACTGTTATTAATATAGAAAAAGCAAATTTAGTTCAAAAAACTAATAGCATGTTTGTTTTATCTTTAGATGTTAATGTTGTAAACTTAAAAACCAATGAAAATAGAGATTTGTTTTTATTAACTAATGATGAGCAAGTAACAACAAAAATTAAAAAGATAGATTTTAATACTTGATCAAAATTTGAAGATCAAGGTACACAAAAAATTGAATTTGTTATTGATTATGAAATTCCAAGAACAATCACTTTAACAAATTTAAAATTAGGAACACAAAATAATGATTTAATAATTAATCTTCCAAATTCTTTAAATAAATCTATAACATTCCAAAGTTTAGAGTCAATTGCTAAAAATTGACAAAAAGAATATGAACCACAAACTAATAAATATAAATTTTGATTTGAAATTTTCAATAATTTAACTTTAGGAAACAAAGCTAATAAAGTGACTTTTGAAACTTCAAATGGAAATGTACAAGCAGATTTTGTTTCAGAAGTATTAAATGAAAATGCTCATAAATATATGATAACAATAGATGGTCAAGGAAATGGCGAAGAGGATTATTTAGTAAATAAAATGAAATTTGGAAATCAAACTCTTAGAACATTTACTTACAACGAAACAACATTAGCTCATATTAGAGATTGATATTACATCAAAAAACAACCACTAAGGGTAATAAATCTTGCTTTAAAACCAAGTGATTCTAGTAATAGTTTATTATTAAGTTTCTTTTGAGAAACTAAAGACATACAACCTAAAACTAATGGTGAATATAAAGGGGTTGTTAAGTTAGAGAAGATTTCTAATGGAAAAGTTATCAAAACAGAAACAAGAACTTTTAACATTAGTTCAACTTCTGATGGAGCAGCATTTATTTTAAGAAACCTAGATAGAAATACAACTTATAGACTCGCTGAACTAAGAATTGATAACCATAGACAAACTTTAGATAAATGACAATATGGACAAAGCAACGAAGCGACAACAAAGTAAAAAATAATTCAAGTTTTTGAACTTGAATTTTATTTATTAAAATTAATTTGCGGTAGTGTAAGATATTTTGTGTAAATTTCTCTTGCTTACTTTTTAGTAAGAGATT
>NZ_JBTGVF010000007.1:0-39520 GCF_054343435.1 Mycoplasma sp. 5370 | reverse complement strand
TCTGTTTCGGTTAAATATTTTTCAGAATTTGTTATATCTTTAATAGTTAAAAAAGGAATTTTACCATTATAAAATTTTTTATTTGTAGTTAAAGGAGTTCCGCCTGTCTTTCCAAAAGCATATATATTCCCCATAACGTCCTGTTCTCAAGCGTGAGTAAATTCTTTGAATCTCAAAGAAGGGACTAAATTATTTTTTGTATTATTTGACATTTTTCTCCTTTTATTGTTTATTTAATATTTTTGTAATAAATTCCAGTTTTTCTTTTTGTACATGCATAGTTGAGAGAAACTTCATTGTTTGTATTAAGTTAGGTAAGACTCATTTATAATCTTTATCTAAAAAATTTAAAGATTTGTCATTGTTATTAGAAACAAATAATTCTAAGTCTTCAATTATTGCATGAGTTAAATAACTTTCTGTTTTTACTGTTAAATCAGTTAAATAATTAGCTCATTGAAAAGCAAGATAATTTATTAATTCTTGATAGTTTTTAATTTCATTTAAAGAATCAAGAGTAGTTTGAAATATTGTTTCTTCTAAAGAACTAATATTGTTGTCAAGTCTTCTTAGATAATTTAAATAATCATAAACTTCAGCTATTTTGAATTTAATTTCTTTTTCTGTTTCAGTTTGAGTGCTTGCAGGATTTAAAAGTTTTTTAATTCTTTCTAAATCACTTGTTTTAATTTTACTTGATTTAAATAAAGTTTGACATTCTGGATAAGTAGAAATTTCTAAGAGTAATGAGTTCATTCGCTCTTCTATTTTGTCTCTTAGTTCTTTCATATGAATTAAATCTTCAGCATTTTCATCTGCTTCTACAGAAATAACTAATAAGAAATTAATAAGATCTGATTCTTTTTCTCCTTCTGAAAATTTTCTTATATAACTATCCATTAATCTATCAAAATTCATTTTTCTTTTTTCTTTAAATACAGATATTTCAGGAATAATAAATTCATCTACTGCTTTTTGTAATTCAAACATTAATTTTTCCTTATCTAAAAAAGGAATGTTTTTAATTGAAGCGTTAGCAAATCTATCTATTTCACTTTTAATAATTTCTTCTCAATTTTCTGGAAATTCATCGATTTCAGTGAAAAAAGGAATAAAGTAGTCAACGATTTTTTCTCTAACTTTTTCCATTTTAGTTTCTATTTTTTTAATTATTTTGGACTCTAAAACTAATAATGTTATTTTTTCAGCATTAACTATTTTATAACCTGAATTATTTACTTTAATTGCTATTTGATCTTGTAAACCACTAATTTCATCAAAATATTTTTGTACAGGTCTAAAGTCTTCTACTGTTAGTAAATTATGAATTTTATTAAATTCTTGATTGGAAGAGTTAACATCTTCTTTTGTTATGTATTTAGAAATTTGAAGATCAAAATTATTAGAGGTAATTTCTTGGATAGAAACCTGTTTTGAAAATCCTTTGATTTCTTTTTTATCTTTATAAGTATTTAAAATATTCTCAATGTTATCAGGACTTAATTTGCAAATATCATTGTTTAATTTTACAAATAAATTAGTTGCATTAATCATAAAAATATCTTTATTTATTTTATTCTTTTTAAAGATTAATAAAACATCAGTGTTGGAGGTTCCAGAAAATAATTTATTTTGTAAATAAATAATTGAGTCTAAATGATTTTCAAGCACAAGTTTTTTTCTAATCTCTTTTTCTACTGAAGCACTTGTTAAGATTGATTCTGGTGCTAAAATAACCATAATTCCTTCATCATCTAAATTGTATAAACCTTGTAAAATAAAAGCTCAATCTGCTTTGGTTTTAGGTGGTGTACCATATTCTTTAAAATAAGGGTTGAAATTTTTAGATATTTCTGAATTTCAACTTTTAGAATTAGGAATATGTGATAATACTACATCTGCTTTAGGATTATTTGTTTTATATAAATCATTTGGTGAATAACTGGTAAATGAATCAGCATTTTTGATTTTTCAATTTTTAAAATCAACATTATTAATTATAAAATTAATTCTACTTATGTTGTAATTTCAACTATCAATTTCAATTGCATTATATTGAACTAAATCTGATTCATTTTTATATTTTTCAAAGGTTTTACCTACATTTAACATTAAAGAAGAAGTTCCGGCTGTTGGATCATAAATCTTAAGTTCATCTTTATTTTTAACATCTTCTAAAACTATTTTTGAAACTATAATTGAAGCATCATTAGGTGTATAAAAACCTTCATTTGCATTTTTATTTTCTTCAGAAAATTCACTAATTAAAAATTCAAATATCTCTTTAAAAATAAAATGATCGTTTTGATAATCAATATTTATTAGTTCAACAACAGATATTGCTTCTTCTATTAGCATTTTTAAATCTTTTTTATTTTTTCAGTTTTTTTCAATTTCATTTTTAGAAATATAAAATATATCACTAAATAAATAGGTATATTTATCATTTTTTTTAATATGATTATGAAAGAGTTCAAATCTCTCAAGTATTTTTTCAAAAGTAATATTTGAACTATGACTTGCCATATATTCTTTATATAAAGTACTAAATAAATTATCGTTAAAAATGAAGTAACCAAGTTCATTTTGAACTGTTTTGTAAATGTTTTTAATTTCTTCAAAAGAGTTAAAATATTTAGTTTTTCTGAATAATGATTTATATTTAAAATAAGAATAATCAAAATACTTGAATGCATTTTCATCTATCTTTAAATTTTGTTTCATAAAAACTTCTTGTTTTCTTGAAAGATATTTGTAAAAAGCAAAATATAAGGTTAGATGTTTGAATTTGTAAAAATCAGTTGCTGTTAATTTTCTAAAAATATTTCAATTTTTTATGAAATAATCAATTTGAGTTGTTCAAAAAGATACTGCTTTGATTTTATTTTGTTTTTGTTCCATTTTATACTCCTTTGAATTTTAAAATAAGTTTCTACTATTATAATTATATTTTAAAATTCGTTTTTTATTTATAGTTATAAAAATAAAAAATCTAATTATAAAATTAGATTAATTATTAATTAATATCCCATTTTTTTAATTACTTTTTCGTTATTTACTCAATTTTTACTTACTTTCACATTGGTAGAGAGAAAAATTTTACTATTAAAAAGTTCTTCAAGTTCTTTTCTTGAATTTATTCCTATTTGTTTAATCATTGCTCCGTTTTTACCAATAACAATTCCTTTTTGTGAATCTCTTGAAACATATATTGTTACATCTATTTGCATTGAATGTTCTTTTTCAATAAAATCATTAACTATAACAGCAATGTTATGAGGCACTTCATCTTCTAAAAGATTAATAGCGTTTTTACGAACAATTTCTTTAGCAAGAAAACGCATACTTTTATCTGTTATATCTTCAACTGGATAAAAAGGTTCAGATTCATAGCTATACTTTTTAATTTCATTAATTAATTCTTGAATTGTTTGTTCATAAGTGATGGATGTACCTAATACAAGGGAAAATCCTTTTGATTTAAGTTGTTCTGCTTTTCTTTTGAGCGTTTCTTTATCAGAAACAAGATCCACTTTTGTAATAAGAGCAATTTTATTTTTAAAATTTTTGATTTTTTCTAAAATCATAAAATCACCTGTTCCAATTTCTTGATCAGCAGGTTGTAAAAATAAAATTAAGTCTGCGTTTTTTAAAGATTCATAAGAACTATTGTTTAATGAATCACCTAATTTTTGCTTGCTTTTATGAATACCAGGAGTATCAATAAAAACAATTTGATATCCTTCTTCATTATAAATTCCGTTTATTTGATCTCTTGTGGTTTGTGGTTTTGCACTTACTATTGATAAATCATATTGTAAGATAGCATTAAGTAAAGATGATTTTCCAACATTTGGTCTACCTATAATTGCAACAAAACACACTTTCATTAAACTTTAATATCCTCACTTAAAATAGGGAAAGGAACCATTTCAAGAACAGTATTTACTCTGCAAGTACCATCATTAGAATATTGAAATATTTTACCATCAAGTGGCATTAATTCACTCATAACTTGCCTACAACCTGCACAAGGAGAGATGAATTCATTTTTCCTTGATATTATATGAATTTCGGTAATTTCTCTTGGTTTAAATCCGTAAGAAATAGCTCCAAAAAGAGCGCTTCTTTCTGCACACATTCCAGAAGGATATGCAGCATTTTCTACATTAACACCATTTCATTCTTTTCCGTCTTTATTTTTTAAAATTGCAGCAACTGCAAAATTTGAATAAGGTGAATAAGAGTTATCTAAAAGTTTTTTTAATTTTATGTACATTATCTACTAATCTCCATTTTCTTCATTATTTTATCAACGTGATAATTCATTTTATCTTCATCTTCTTTTGTTAGATGATCAAATCCAAATAAATGAGCTAAACCATGAGCAAAAAGATAGCAATATTCTCTTTTTAGTGTGTGACCATATTCTTTAGCTTGTTCTTTAACTTTTTGATAAGAAATAATTATTTCTCCAAGTGGTAAAAAATCTAAAAAATCAAAATCACTTCAATTAGTTCCAAAAGAAAGAATATCTGTAACTTTATCTTTTTTTCTATATTCTTTGGAAATTATTTTAATTTGTTCATTATCCGTGAGTAAAAAATCAACAACAATTTTTTTTCTAGCTTTAAATTCTTGATGTGCAAGATTTAAAATCTCTTTAAATTCTTTCAAGTAACGAAATTGATAGTTTGTGTTATTTGAAAAATTCAATTTATTTTCCTTTATCATATTTAAAATTATAATATTTTTTTATAATATTAAAAAAATATTCTCTAAAATTTGAGAATATCTATTTTTAGTCTAAATCTATTTCGATTTCGTTTTCTTCTGCATTTTGTTGTTGTTTGCTTAATTGCTCATCTTCTTGTGCTTTTGTTAATTCAATAACTTTATAATCATTTGATTTTTTAAGTTCAACTTTTGGTTGTTCTTGTTGCTTATCTTTGTTTGCTTTAGGTTCTTCAACAGGAGTATCTTTTGGTTCAGAATCATCAACAATATCGATTTCACTATCTTGTGATTTAGCAGCTTGCTCTTTTAATTCTTTATCTTCTTGTTCTTTAGAAACTGAAATAACATTGAATTTTCTGTCAAATTGTTTTGGTGTTTCATCTCCAATTGTAGTTCAAGTATTATCAGGATCTTGATTTTCTAATTGATCGTGAAGTTTTTGTTTTTGATCTGCTGTTAACTCTACTTGTGGTTTTTTTGGTTCTGAAGGTTCGCTAGTTGAATTGTCTTGTCCTTCTACTGTACTGTTGTTATCTTTAGTTTTATCAATTTTATTTAGTTGATCATCAAGAATTTGTTTTTCTTCTTTTTTAGTAACATCTAATTTTGTAAATTTTCTATTAAAACTTTGTGAGCTATCATCGCCAATAGTTGTTCAAGTATTTTTTGGATCTTGATTTTTTAGTTGATCACTAAGTTGTTGTTTTTGTTCAGAAGTTAAAGGAATTTGTGGTGTTTTAGGTTTTTCTGATTCACTATTATTATTGTTATTATCTTGTCCTTCAACTACACTATTGTTATCTTTTGTTTTATCAATGTTCTTAATTTGCTCATCAACAATTTCTTTTTCTTTCTCTTTAGTAACGTCTAATTTTTTAAATTTTCTGTCAAAAACTACAGGTTCAACATTACCTATTGTAGTTGATGTGTTACTTAAATCTTGTTTTAAATATTGTTCATTTAGAATTTCTTTTTGTTCCTTAGTTAAAGGAATTTGTGGTTTTTTTGGTTCTACAGGTTCGCTAGTTGAATTATCTTGTCCTTCTACTGTGCTGTTGTTATCTTTAGTTTTATCGATTTTATTAAATTGGTCGTCAAGAATTTGTTTTTCTTCTTCTTTTGAAACGTGTAAGACTTGAAATTTTCTGTCAAAAACAACTTCAGAATCTTGTGTTTGAACTTTTGGATTTGTTGTTGCAGTATCTGGGTTTTGTGAATCATCTTTAGTTTTGTCTGAATTGCTATTTAGTTCTGGATTTTCATTTTTTTGATCAACAGAACCATTTTCAGGTGCTTTGTCGTTATCTTTTGAATCAGAAGTGGTTTTATCTTCTTTTTGAACAGTTTGTGTTTTATTATCGTCTTTTGGTTGTGAATTACTTGGATTTTCAGATTTGTTTTTATCATTTATTTTCTCAGGGTCGGAAACTTTAACATTATTTTTTGGTGGATTTTCACTTTTATTTTTATCATCATTATTTCCTGGTAGTTCTGCAATAGGTGTTATCACAGGGTTTGGATTTTCTTTAACTGGTTCTGTTTGTGTTGTTCCTGATCCTGGATTTTTAGGTTCATTATGTTTGGTATCAGTTGTATCATTACATGAAATTACCATAGTTATTGGTAATAATGGACTGGCTAACGCCAATTTTGGAAATACCTTTTTAATTTTTTTACTCATTTTTCTCCTTTTTTCTAATTTATTTAAATTAAATTATTAATTTGCATAATATATAGAAATACTTAAGAAAATAAAGAGTGCTTTTCTATATATATATATATATAGCAGTTAGTAACTTACTTACAATTTAATTAAAAAGAATTTAAATAAATATATTTGAATTATAACTCTTAAGTTACAAAAATAGAGATAATTTATCTTAAAAAAGGCAAAAACTGAGTTTTTTACGCTTTTTTTGAAGTTTTTGAGTTTAAAAAATTAAATAAATAAGAAAATTTAAGTATATTTTGTATTAAAAAAAAGAATTTTTTATATAATTATAATGTATATGGAATAGTACCCAAGAGGCTGAAGGGGATACGTTGGAAACGTATTAGGAGAGGCAACTCTCGCGCAGGTTCAAATCCTGTCTATTCCGCCATTGCTCAGGTGGTGAAATGGTAGACACGCTAGATTGAGGTTCTAGTGCGAGAAATCGCGTTCGGGTTCAAGTCCCGTCTTGAGCACCATATCAAAAAGACCATTAAAATCCGCTTTTGCGGATTTTCTTTTACTTTTGAAAAAAAATGAAAATTTTTGAATTAAATATATTGAAAAATACTTTAAAATGATATAATTTGTTTGTTTTTATCTATAATAAGTTTAATGATAAAATCAGAAAGGAGTAATGTGGAAGATTCAAAAAATAAAAAAATTATGTCTTTTGCAAAACAAAAGGAAATAAACGAATACATAAGAACTAAAAAGATTTTAAAACCTATTGAAATTGAACAAAAATTCCAATTAACAAAAAGTACTGCAAGAAGATACCTTCTTAAACTTGAAGAAGAAGGTTATGTTAAAAGACCTTTTGGTGAAATTGTTTATAACGAAAAAAGAAATTATTTAGATAAAATTGTTATTGACGAAATTAAAGTAAATGTAGAGGCAAAAAGAAGCATTGCTAGAACAGCTGCTGTTTTAGCGAAAGATTACTTAAACATTTATTTAGATGCAGGTTCTACTTGTTATTATTTACTTGAATATTTAGATACTGATGTTAATATTTTTACAAATTCTATCCATAATGCTATGAAAGCTGTTGAAATGGGATTCAAAAATATTTATGTAGTAGGTGGAAAAATAAAACATAAAAGTCTTTCAACAAATTCTCATGATTTATCAGCTATTGAAAATTTTAAATTCCAAATAGCATTTTTAGGTGTTAGTGGTATTGACGAAAATGGAAAACTAACAACAACAGAAATAGGTGATGGGAAAATGAAAAACTTTGTAGCTCAACATTCTGAACTTGTTGTTGTTTTGGCGACCGAAGAAAAATTTGGATTTGGAACATTCTATGATTTTACACCATCTGACAAATTAGTTTTAGTAGTTACAAATTATAAAAAAGAAAAAGAATTTGAAGGATTGAATTTAATTAGAACTAAGGATGAATATTAAAATGCAAGAGCTTAAAAAATTAAAAGAAATACAAGCAAGCTTACAAGTTTTTTATCAAAAAACTAACAATATACATTGAAATATTAAAGGGATTGAATTTTTTGAAATTCACGAAGAAACAGATAAATTAAAAGCAGAAGTTTTAGGATTTATTGATGAAATTGCTGAAAAAGTAGTGATGAAAAAATCACAAGCAATTGGAAGTTTTAAAGAAATTTTAGAACTTTCATTTATCAAAGAAGAATCAACAAAAGAACTTGACTATAAAACAGCTTTACAACTTCTTGTTTTGGATTTAGAAACTTTATTAAAAGAAAGTGAAAGTTTTGAATGAAGTGCAAGAGTTCAACCAATTTTTGATGAAATTTTATTATCATTTGATAAATGATTATGACAATTTTCAGCAATGTTAAAAGAAATTAAATAAATATTCTTTATTTTTTTTCTTTTTAATGTAAAATTATAAAATATAAATCTATAATAAAATTATCTTAGATATACAGAGGGGGAAAAATGGCTATAGTTCCAAAGAGAAAAACTTCTAAACAACGTAAACATAAAAGAAGAACTCATGATGCTTTAGTTGTACAAAACTTAATTAAATGTACAAACTGTTCAAATGGTATCCAACAACATAGAGTATGTAGATTTTGTGGTTTTTATAAAGGACAAAAAGTTCAAGGTTTTACAGCTTTAAACGACAAATAATTATTAATCAAATTTATTAATAACGTATAAAAACTAATATATTTTAATTTAAAATCAAGGCTTTAAGCTTTGATTTTTTTCTATTTGAAGTAAAATTATAATAGTAAAATTAAATGAGGTTAAAAATGTATAAAAACATAGAGTTAAAAGATAAAGAAATTGCTAATGCAATAAATAAAGAACTTCAAAGACAAGAAGAACACATTGAATTAATAGCTTCTGAAAATTATGTTTCAGAAGATGTATTAAAAGCAACAGGAAGCATTTTAACTAACAAATATGGTGAAGGGTATCCAGGAAAAAGATATTACGATGGTTGTGAAAATGTGGATGAAGTAGAAAATTTAGCTATTGAAAGACTCAAGAAATTATTCAAAGTAAAATTTGCTAATGTTCAACCTTATTCTGGTTCGACAGCAAATGCAGCTGCTATTGCTTCAATTGTAGAACCAGGAGGGAAAGTTTTAGGAATGTCACTAAGCTCTGGTGGTCACTTGACACATGGATATAACATAAATTTTTCTGGAAAATTTTATCAATCATTTTCTTATGATGTTGATTCTAATGGTTTGTTAGATTATGAGCAAATTTTAAAAGTAGCAAAAGAAGTTAAACCCAATTTAATTATATGCGGTTATTCAGCATATTCAAGAACAATAGACTTTTCTAAATTTAGAAAAATTGCAGATGAAGTAGGTGCTTACTTAATGGCTGACATTGCACATATAGCTGGACTTATTGCTTCAGATTTACATCCATCACCTGTAGAATATGCAGACATAATTACTTCGACAACTCACAAAACATTAAGAGGTGCTCGTGGTGGTATCATAATGACAAATAATGAAGAAATTGCTAAAAAAATCGATAGATGAGTTTTTCCCGGTTATCAAGGTGGTCCTTTATTTCATAGCATCGCAGGAAAAGCGGTTGCTTTTAATGAAGCACTACAACCTTTTTTTAAAGACTATTGCAAACAGATTATAAAGAATTCAAGGGCTTTTTCGGAAGAATTTCAAAAAAATGGAGTAGAAATAATTTCTGGCGGAACTGATAATCACTTATTTACTATAAATGTTAAAAAATCTTATAAAACAACAGGTAAATCAGCTTCTTCTATTTTGCAAAAAATCAATATTACCGTTAATAAAAACACAATTCCAAATGATGATGAATCTCCTTTTGTAACTTCAGGAGTTAGACTAGGAACTGCTGCAATGACTTCTAGAGGTTTTAAAGAAAAAGAATTTAAGCAATTAGCCAATATTATAAATAAAGCTTTGTTAAATAGTGAAAACCAAAAAGAGTTAGAAGCATTAAAACAAGAAGTAATAAAATTAACTAAAGATTTTCCTATAAAAAAATCTTATTGAAACTAAAATGAAACCAAAGAAAAATTATTTAATTTTTAACTCATTTAAAATAGATTGAAAAGAAATTTTATTCAAAAAACAAAGCAAAATTATTTTATTTTTTAAAATTTTTGTCTTGATATTATATTCAATTTATTTTACAATAAACTATGTATTTTTTAATAATTTTATAAAACTCAATAATTATAGTCATATCAATTTAGAAAGCAAAGTTCTGTTTTCAGTGACTTATTGATTTTTTAGTTTTGTATCTTATTTATACTTATTTAAAATTTACACTGGTGTACAATTACATTTGTGAAAAATTAAGTATTATTTTATATTTGCTTCTTTGTTTCTTCTAACTTCTATTGCATTTTTTGGTTTATCTTTATTTTTATACATTAATGTTGATACTTTCAGTAAAGAGAAGTTTACCTTTAATTTAAATTTAGCAGTTTATTTACTTTTATATGTAATAGTTTTAAATTGTGCTTACAATTTTTACAACTACTTTATTTTTAAAAAAAATGATGTAAAACTAAAACTTAAATATAAATGAACTATTTATTCTTACGTAAGTAAATTTATTTATTATTTTGCTTTTTTAATTTTTTATATTAACTTTTCTCTATATGTAGAAAAAACTGGAATAAGTAATATCGCAAATTATCCTTTTTTCCACTTTTTAATAAATGATTGAAAAATATCAGATTTTGTTTTAAAAACTTTATTAATTATTGGTTTATGTATAACTCTTTTTCCTTTTGTTTATAGTTTTTTCAATTTTTGGGAAATAAAAGCAAAAAATAAAGATTTTAATAAGCTATTTTTATGAATTTCAATAATTTCAATGTTTTTAACCTTGCTTTTATTTTTCATTCAGTTTGCTACTCATTTCCATTTCAAAGCGTGAAATTATATTTATTTAGGTTTTAGTATTGTAATAATTTTAATTTACTATTTTTTAGTCTTAAATTTTAAAAACATTTTTAAAACAGATCAAATAATAAAAATTTTTACTTTATGCTCAATATTTCTTTTATGAATGTTATTTTATTTAATAAGAATTCTTTTTGATTTTAATTCATCTAAAAATGTTTCTGGAATTCAAATTACTGATATAAATCTTTTTATAAATGGTATTTCTAACTTTTTAATCTTAGTTTTATTTTGTTTAAAGCATAGAAAGTGAGATTTATTTAAAAGGTTATTTGTTAGATTATTTGTTAACTTTTTTACTTTAATAATTACAATTGTCTTTTATTTAAAAAATAACAATTTATTTTATTTAATTAATGAGTTTTTAAATATTGAAGTTTTATTTTATTCTATTATAATTTTTTATATACTATTTAATATTTTGTTGTTATCTTTTTACAATTTATTAATTTTAAAATCAACAAAAAAAGGAGTTAAAAATGTTTAATTTTTTAAAAAAAGAAGAAAGAGAATTTAAAAAAATCCGTAGTGAACTAAAGAAAAATAACGATTATTTTTGAATTTTAGAAAATTACAATAAATTTATAAATGATAATCAAACAGTGCATTTAAAAGACATTTTAAACAATATAAAACTGCTTTTAAATTCAAAAGAAGAAATTGAAAACTTTGATTCTTTTTTTAAAATTTATGAAAAAAGTTTTTTTGAAAAAAAAGAAATTGATTTTGGTCTTTTTTCAATTATATGAATGAAAAACGATAAATTTATTTTCCCAACAATAAAAAAAGATAACATTTTTTTACAAGAAAAATTAGATTTTTCAAACAATGAAATTTTTAAAAATATTCAGAACATTTTTACTGAATATGTTATTGATGTAATTCAAAAAGAAAAAAAGTTAGTTTTAATTGATGGAATTATTATTTATTTTAACAAAGATGAAAACTTTGAATTATTTTACAATGAAAAACAAATTAAAAGAGTAAAAAATGAAATCTAACAACTCAAATTCACTTAAAGTTTTTGAAAATCTTCATGCAACAACTAAAATTAGTAGATTAAACACAATTTTAAAAATTTCTAATATTAATAAAGGTTTTGAAGAAAAAGTTTTTTCTTCAATTAATGTAAAAAACATTCTTTTTTCAATTGAAAATAGATATAAATTAAACTCTTTTTTCTTTAAAAAATCTAATAAAGAAAAAAATAATTCCAAACTTTGAATTTATGTTTCTGAAAAAATAGAATTAAATTATCTAAACTATAACAACATAAATGATGAACTATTAAAAAAGTTTAACTTTAAGAAGGATTTTTTAATTACAATTGGTATTGAAGCTATAAATTTTGCAAACAAAAATAAAATTATTCCTATTTTTCAAACTGAAAATACAAATGAACAACAAATTTATGAACTGGAAAAAATTATTTCTGAAATTTATGGAAATAAAATTGTCTCAGAAGTAATTTTTGTTTTAAATTCCAATAGAATTAAAGATAATTCCATCACAATTTTACCTATTGATAAATTTAATTTTGATTTAAATAATTCAACTAATTTCCAGCAAATTTCTTTTACAAATGAACATTTAATTTTTCCTGATATTTTCAATTTTATTAAAAATCTTTTTTTAATTTATTTAAACTCTATTGTTCCTGCTTTAATTTATGAATCATCTTTTTTTAAGTTAAAACAACAATTAATTCACGAAACAAGAATATTAAAAGAAATTGAAAAAAATATAGAAAATATCAAAATTAAAACAAGGGAATTAAAAAGACAGAACTTAACGGAAGAAATTGTGTTATTATCACAATTACCAAAGGAAAATTATGAAGAGTAAAGTTTTAACCAGTTTATGATCAAAAAATCTTATTTTTAAAAAAAAGAAGTCTTTTTTTAATGTAAATATTATTAAAAGTAATAAAATTATAGAAATGTTTTCTGAAAGCAATATTAACATTTATATTCCAAAAGAAAAAAACTATTTTTCATTTAAAGAAAATGTTTTTTGTTCTTTAGATAATGCAATTATAAAAATTAGAAATAAAGAAAATATTATTAAGCTATTTTTAGTAGATAAAACAATAATTAAAAATGATAAAAATTCCAAAACTTTAGAAGTAATAGTTTTTAATTATATTAAGCAACTTTTTTCTATTAAAAATGATAAAATTAAATTAAAAGAAATTAAAATTAAATATAAACAAGCTAAAAAAAAGTATAAAAAGGTTTTTAGACAAAGTAAAGTAGGTATGGATATTAATGATATTCTAACAAAATATAAGGTTGTTGAAGAATATGAAATTTTAAAAATAATGAAAGGATCGAAGATATATTTTAAAGATGAAAAAACGAAATAAATTTAAATTTTTTAGAAGATTATTAATATCAACTTTGCCCATAATTCCTGTATTTTCATCAATTTCTTTATTAAGCAACAATGAAATTGATGAAATAGATAATTACAAAACAGAACAAGTTGATCATATCCTTTCTACTTTAAAAAATAAAATTGCTAAATTATATACTCAAAGCTTACAAGAATTAAAAAATTCTTTTCCAACTAAAGCGGAATATGAAAAAAATAGATATTACCAAATTCTTAATAATAATTTTTCTATTATCGAAAATTCTCTTAAAAGTTATATTAATAATGACTTTGATTTTCTAAAACAAGAAACTTATCTGTCTAGAAATTCCATTTCAAACGAAGAATCCAAAATCATCAATACTCTCTCAAAAGATGAAAGATTAAACATTTTATCTTCTTTTTTAAATAGAATAAATAATGTTTATATTAGTGATTCCAATTGATTAACTAATCCCGGTAATTTCCCTATTTATGGTTACGATTTCAACTTAGATGATAAAGAAATAACTGATGTTGAAAAAACTAAAATTAATAGTATTATCTTTAATTTAGAAAATCAAGTTAGAAATTTCAATGGTACAGATTTTATTGCATATAATATTCAAGAAAAGCTAAGAGAACATATTTATAGAGATAGAAATATCTTAATGCAAGCTAGAAATGAAAATAAATTAGGAATAATAAAAATTAAACCAGAAGCTCTTGAAAAAAGTGCATTCAATTTAAAGAAAAATGATATTTATATTGAAAAGCCTAATCCAGAATTTAAATATACTGATGAATTTATTGTAAAAGATCCTGAAATTACACAATCAAATAACGGTAGAACTATTGACATAAGAGCAAAAATTAATTTAAATAACGTTTTTCTATTTTTTGATGAACATTTCGAATTTAAATACTCATTTTTTGAATATGAAAATTTATTATTAAATAACTATTACAATAATTTAATTGAACAAAAAAGAATATACTTAAAAGATACATCAAAAAATAAAAATTTCGATGAAATAACCGCTAGTGATTTTTATAGTTTTGATCCAAATGATAAATTTAATTTTGAAATAAATTCAATAGAAAAACATATTTTGGAATCAGAAAGAAAAGATGTTTTAATCAATTTTACATTAACAAGTAAAATTGATACTAATTCTTTTGAAATTATTGCTCCAAATCAGCATTATTTATTCCAAAAAAAAGGGAAATTCCTTTATGAAAATATTTTATTAAATAAAGTTCAAGATATTAATTTAGCTGATGAATTACCTTTAAATTTAACAGATAAAGGAAAAGAAATAACAGCTTCTAACGCAAGATTCTATAGTCCTTTAGAACAAATTGCTTATGTTTCAGGTGATACTAAAGGTTTTGATTACAAAATTAAAAAAATAGTAAAAAAAGCTGATAGTGATGGAACAATAGGGATTGCAGAAGTTCAAATAAGCAATGGAGAAGAAACAAAAAATTATTTTACAGAAGTAACCGGATTTAAAAAGGAAGAAAAACATATTAACCCTGATAATCCTGAATTTACTCAAGAAGACAAAGATAACATTTATAATAATATGTTTAAAGAAAATGTTGATGTTTTTAATAATTTTTTAAATAAAGAAGATTTACATAATTTAACAGAAGAGCAAAAAGCAGCATTATTTGCTTCTGCATTTCTTTTTTCTGAAAATAATATAAAAAATAATATTTCTAATGTTATAGAAGAAGTTGAAAATAATCCTGATTTTTCAAACTTAACTAAACAAGAAAAAACAGAAAAAATAGAAGAAATTTTAAAAAATGATTACAAAGAGTTATTTGAAAACAATAAAAATCTTTTAGATACAGCTATAGGAGCTGCTATTGATGGCAAAGCAGAAAAAATAAAAAATATTCTGGAAAATAATAATAAAATTGACTCTGAAATTGCAAAATCTATTTTAGACAAACTTGAATTACAAAAAAACGAAATTAAAGATATTCTTAAAAAAGAACCTGATCCAATTTTTGACGAAAAAATTAAAAATATAGTTGAACAAATTGATGATCAAACTAAAAAAATCCTTGCAGATAATGCAGCAAATTTTATTAAAAATTTAAATCCTTTAGAAATTAAAAAGGTTAAAAACTCTGTAGAACTCGGTATTTTATGATCTATAGTAACTGTAGGTTCTATTGTTTCTCTTGCAAGTTTAATGACTATTTTATTTTTAATTTTTAAAAGAAATAAAAAAATAAAACAAAAATTAACTTTACTACTTTCTTCTGGTGTTTTAGGTAGTTCAACTCTTGTTTTTGTGATTTATATATTATTAGAATTGATGAGGTAAAATGAAAAAAAATAATCCAATTGTAAAATCGATAAATAACTTTTTAATTAAAGTTGAAGGTGATTTTAATTACGAACAAAATCAATTTTTTAAAATCAATAAAGATCTTTATGGTTTTTTACTTTCTGCAAGTCAAGATAGAGCTGATTTAATTATTTCTAATCCTAACACTAAAATTGAGTTAAATAAAGAAATAGAACCTATTTTATTTGACAAAATAGAAACAAATAGTGGTTTTTTTGGAAAAATAATTAATATAAAAGGTGAAATTTTAAATAAAAATTATAAAGAAAATAACAATATTATTTCTTTTGGAAAATCTGAAATTTTTAAAACTGCAAGAGGAATTAATGAAAGAAAAAAAATAAATCAACCTTTATTTACAGGATATTTTGGAATTGATTTATTTACTCCAATAGGAAGAGGTCAAAGACAACTAATTGTTGGTGATCGAAAAACGGGAAAAACCCATTTAACTCTCTCTTCCATTATCAACAATTGCTCTGATAATAACATAAGATTTATTTATGCTTCCATTGGACAAAAAAATAGTTCTATTTCAGAAATTTATGAAATTTTAAAAAATAATGGTTGCTTAGATAAAAGTATCATTATACACGCTGAATCAGATAATTCTTATGATCAATTTTTATTACCATATGTTGCAATGGCTCATGCTGAAAATTTATCTAAAAATAATTTTGATGTTATTTTAATATTA
This sequence comes from Mycoplasma sp. 5370, assembly GCF_054343435.1. NCBI lineage: Bacteria > Bacillati > Mycoplasmatota > Mollicutes > Mycoplasmatales > Mycoplasmataceae > Mycoplasma > Mycoplasma sp. 5370. The sequence continues at coordinate 23,239 of NZ_JBTGVF010000007.1, read as the reverse complement.
GATGATTTAACTAAGCACGCAAATATTTATAGGGAAATTTCTTTATTATTGAATAAACCAGCAGGTAGAGAAGCATTTCCTGGAGATGTCTTTTTTACTCATTCTAAATTATTAGAAAGAGGTGGAAATTTTAAAGATGAAGGTTCTATAACTGTTTTTCCTATTGTGGAAACAAATTCTGGCGATATTACTTCTTTTATATCTTCCAATATAATTTCAATTACCGATGGGCAAATTGTAATAAGTAGTGAACTATTTAATTCAGGAATTATTCCGGCTATAAATTATCCAATTTCTGTTTCTAGAACAGGAAGTTCAGTTCAAAATAAACAAGTTTCTGAATTATCAAAAGAGTTGACTAAAGTCTATAATAACTATATAAAAAATCACAATCTTAATGATATTAAATTTAATCTTTCAGATACCTTTACTAAAACTTTAAATCAAGGTAAAAATATTGAAAAAATATTAACTCAAAAAGGTTTTAATAATTATCTAAACACAGGGGAAATTATTTTATTTTCAAAACTAGTAATTTGAAACATTTTAGATGCTAATGAAGACAATCAAGACTTATTTGAATTTATTTTCAGTTTTTTACAAAAAAACAAATGAGCTAATAAAATTTATAATAAACTCATTTGTTCAGAATTTGTAGATGAATTTCATTTTAAAAATTTTATAATTAATGCAATTAATGATTTTTACAATTATAAAGGAATAACAAAGAAAATTAGTCAAGAAATAAATTTTAAAAAAATAAATGAAAATGAAATGAAAGAGTATTTAGGTGAATAAAATGAATGGAAAAATTTCAAAAATTTTAACAGATGCAGTAGAAATTCAATTTGATATTGAAAACGATTTTTCAAATAATAATCTAGAAATTGGAAAAATAATTAGTGATTTAAAAGAAGAAAATATTTTACTTGTTGAAAAAATAATTTCCAATTCTGTTGTTAGAACAATTATCATTCACAATCCAACTAAGTTATTTATTAATCAAGAAGTTATATTGCAAGATAAAAAACTCCAAGTTCCTGTAGGTTTAAAAACTAAAGGAAACATTTTTAATATTAAAGGAGAGTCTTTAAATCAACCTAAATCAAAATTCAAAATGATAGATTTGGATTCAACAATTACAAAAGTTAAATTTGAAACTAAAAACAAGTTATTTTTAGAAACAGGAGTAAAATGTATTGATTTTTTTATTCCTATTTTCAAAGGAACTAAACTTGGAATTTTAGGAGGAGCTGGAGTAGGGAAAACAGTTTTAATGAAAGAATTAATCTTTAACTTATCTTCACAAAAACTTAATAATAAATTGACTTCTATTTTTATAGGTTCTGGTGAAAGAACAAGAGAAGGTCAAGAATTACTAGATGAATTAAAAGAATCTAATTTACTGGAAAAATCTATAATTTTCATTTCACAAATGAATGAAACAGCTGGTTCAAGAAATAAAATAGTTCCTATGGGAATAACTGCAGCTGAATATTTAAGAGATGTTGAAAAAGAAGATGTTTTACTTTTTATTGATAATATTTATAGATTTATTCAAGCAGGTAATGAGTTATCTTCTTCACTTGGAAAAAAACCGTCAGCTGTAGGTTATCAACCAACACTAAATTCCGAAGTTTCTTATATTGAAGAAAGACTTAATGAAAATGAAAATGGTGGAATAACTTCTTTTCAAACAGTTTTTTTACCTATGGATGATATAAATGATCCAGGTTCCATTGCTGTTTTTAGTCATTTAGATTCTGTTTTAGTTTTATCAAGAGAAATAGCATCTAATGGTATCTTTCCAGCTTTTGATCCACTAAAATCTAATTCAAGTTTATTAACAATTGAAAATATTGGAAAAAGACATTTTGATGCACTTACAGAAACTAAAAAAATTCTTCAAAAATATGAAGAATTAAAAGATATTATCCTTATTTTAGGTTTAGAGCAACTGGATAATGAAAACTGAATAATAGCAAGAAAAGCTATGCAATTAATTAATTTTTTTAGTCAAAAATTAAGAACAGCAAGTAATTTTACAAAAGAAAAAGGAGAATTTATCTCTATTGAAAAAACTATTAGTTCAGTAGAAAAAATTGTTTCAGGAACTTATTTAAATATCCATCCAAAAGAGTTTTTATACATTAATTCAACAGAAGAAATTGATTTAAAATTAGAAAGGTTAAACTAAATATGATTTTAACTCAAATAATAGTAGGAATATTAGCTATTATTATTACGCCTTTTTCAACTGTTCCACAACTTTATAAAACTTTTAAAACTAAACACGTTGGTGTAGTGAGTTTTACAACTTTTTGAGTATTGTGATTAAGTTATATTTTTTGAATTTTTTATTCAATTTTTAAAAATGAAATTTCTATTTTCATTTTCATAGCTTCATTTGTAGATTTAAGTTTATTAAGTTTACTGATTGTATTATTTTACAAATATTCCAAAAAACTAAATTACATTTATATTGCCATTTTTCTGTCGTTTTCCTATATTTTAGTAATTATTTTAACTATTTTAAGTAGTCTTAAAATAATCTCATTCAATAACAATATAGTAAATTCAATTTTAATAAATGCTGCAAGTTTTTGCATTTCATTTGCATCATTGCCACAATTAATTAAAGGATTATTTTTCAAAAAAATGAAAGGGTTATCATTATTTTATAAATCACTTGTTTTAACTGTGGAAATTTTATGATTTACCTATTGATTAATTGCTGGATTGATTACAATTTATAATTTAGACGGTGGCATTGCTATAAGTATTACAGAAATGATTCAACTATTAATTTGATCCAGTTTTGCAATTATTACTAATTCATTAGTGATTTTGATGATTTTAATAAAAAATAAAAAACATAGCAAAAATGAACATATTTCAAACTAAATTGAGAAAAAATGATAAAATTTTTTATTATGAAAAAGATAGTACAAGTAAATATAGAAATCCCAAAAGGATCAAATATAAAATATGAATATGATAGAAAAACCAATCAAATTATAGTAGATAGAATTTTAAGAGATGGTTTTAGATATCCAGCTAATTATGGTTCTTTAAGAGAAGCGCTAGATTGAGACGGAGATGAATTAGACGTATTAGTTTATTCAGATGAATCATTTTTTAGTGGTTCTGTATTAAATGCAAGAATAATTGGAGCTATGAAAATGATTGATGATGGTGAAACAGATACAAAATTAATAGCTGTTCATGAAGATGATTACCGTTTAGATCACATTCAAAAATTAGAAGATTTACCAAAATGATGATTAAGAGAAGTAGAATTATTTTTTAGCACATACAAAAATTGAAAAAGATCAGGAATTACTTCTGTAAATGGTTTTGAAGGAATTGAATATGCTATTCAAGAATACAATGAATGTGTTGAATTAATGAATGAATATTCTCATTTACCAAAAGAAGAATTTATTAAATTAATGAAAGAAAAACATCCTGAAAAATACGAATAAAAGCACATTAAAAAACTTTGATGATAGTTTTTTAAATAATAAAGTAAAAATAATTGCAGGTTGCGATGAAGTTGGTCGTGGTTGTGTAGCAGGACCAGTTGTTGCAACCTGTGTTATTTTAAAAACTGAATTTGATAGCAATCAAATAACTGATTCTAAAAAAATTCCTAAAAACAAACATAAAGAACTTGTAGACTTAATTATAGAAAATTCATTAGAATATCACACAATTTTTATAGACTCTCAAACAATAGATGAAATTAACATTTTAAACGCAACAAAAGAAGCAATGAAAAAGTCAATTGAAAAATTTAACACAAAAATTGATTTAGTTTTAACTGATTTTGTTAAAATTGATTCTAATATCAATCAAGAAAATATTACCAAAGGTGATTCTAAATCGTTATCAATTGCTGCTGCTTCTTTAATTGCTAAATATACGCGAGATTCCTTTATGAAAGAAATTTCCAAAGATTTTCCAGTATATAATTTTAGTCAAAATTCAGGTTATTTAACAAAAGAACACAAAGAAGCATTAAAAAAATTTGGTTTTTGTTCAATTCATCGAAAAAGTTTTGAACCTATCAAAAGTATGCACAACAAAATAAAAATTTTTAAATAATTTCATTTTGTTGTGTTAAAATTTAAATATAGACAAAAAATAAATAATATTTTAGAAAGGTATTATGGAAAAAATAACTGTTGTTATATCTGATCCAATTGGATTACACGCAAGACCAGCTTCAAAAATTGTTTCTGTTTCTTCAAAATTCAAATCAGATATTAAAATCATTACATCTGCAGCTTCTGCAAACGCTAAATCAATTATGAATATTATGTCTTTAGCTATTAAACAAGGACAAGAAATTTCAATTGAAGCAGAAGGTGAAGATGAAAAAGAAGCTATGGAAGCTTTAAAAACTACAATGGTCGAAAATAATTTAATCTAAAAATTGTTTTTGTAATTATAATTAACAAATTAGTTAAAAATAGACTAATTTGTTTTTTATTTTCATAAAAAAATTATATAATTTTATTACTACAAAAGATTAAAAACAAGGGGGAAATATGTCTAAAAAAATTACAGGGATAGGAGCTTCAAATGGTATTTCAATTGCAAAAATATTCAAAATTGAAGAGCAAAAAATTGAATTAACAAATTCAAAAATTGAAAATGTTGAAGCAGAATTAAATCTTTTTAATATAGCAATAAATAAAACTATAAAACAAATAGAATCAATTAAAGAAAAAGCATCTAAAACACTAAACGAAGAAGAAGTTGCTGTTTTTGATGCTCATATACAAGTAGCAAATGATCCAGCAATTATGGAAGAAGTGCAAAACTTAATTAAAAATGAAAAATTGAATGCAGCTTTTGCGACAGAAAATGTAACTAAAAAATTTATTGAAATGTTTTCAAATTTCGATGATCCATATATGAAAGAAAGAGCAGCAGACATTAAAGATGTTGCTACAAGAATTATTAAAAATATTTTAGGTATTGAAATTGTTGATTTATCAGCAATCAACGAAGAAACTATTATTGTAGCAGAAGATTTAACACCATCAGATACTGCACAATTAAATAAGAAATTTGTAAAAGGATTTTTAACTAATATTGGTGGTAGAACCTCTCACTCTGCAATTATGGCTAGAAGTCTAGAAATTCCGGCAATTTTAGGTTTAGGAAATATTACAGAAATAGTAAAAAATAAAGATGTTGTAGCAATGAATGGTGAAAAAGGTGTTGTTATTATAAACCCATCATTAGAAGAAATAAAAGAATTCGAATTAGAATTTAAAAAATTTATGGAAAATAAAAAGGAATTAGAAAACTTTTTAACTAAAAAATCTTTATCAAAAGATGGTAGAGAAGTTACTCTAGCAACTAATATCGGTTCAGTTCAAGATACAGAAGGAGCATTGAAATATAACTCCGATGCTATTGGATTATTTAGAAGTGAATTTCTATATATGGATGCAGAAAATTGACCTTCTGAAGAAGAACAATTTAACTCTTACAAAGCAGTTTTAGAAAAAATGCAAGGAAAACAAGTGGTTGTAAGAACTCTTGATATTGGTGGGGATAAAACTTTAAAATACTTTAAATTCCCTGAAGAAATGAATCCATTTTTAGGTTACAGAGCGATTAGACTTTCTCTTGATAAACAAGAAACTTTTATAACACAATTAAGAGCTTTAATTAGAGCTTCTTATTACGGAAATTTAGCAATTATGTTCCCTATGATTGCAACAGTTGATGAATTTAAACAAGCAAAAGAAATCTACTTAAAAGTGTTGGAACAAGTTAAAGCAGAAGGTCATAAAGTATCTGACAAAATAGAAGTAGGAATGATGGTAGAAATACCAGCAGCAGCAGTTTTAAGTGAACAATTTTGTAAATATGCAGATTTTGTTTCAATAGGAACAAATGATTTAATGCAATACACCATGGCTGCTGATAGAATGAATGAAAAAGTTTCTTACTTATACCAACCATTAAATCCTTCAATTTTAAAATTAATTAAAATGACAATTGATGGAGCACACAAAGCCGGTAAATGAGCAGGAATGTGTGGAGAAATGGCTGGAGATTTAAATGCAATTCCTTTATTATTAGGAATGGGTCTTGATGAATTTTCAATGTCAGCAACAAGTTTATTAGAAGCAAAAAAATTAATTTCTAAAATAGATTATAAAAAAGCTCATGCTTTATCACATCAAGCAATTAAATGTGATACAGAAGAAGAAGTAAGATTATTACTTGAAACATTTAAAAAAGAAAATGAAATCATATAAAAAATATTCTGATATTCCAGAAAAATATCGTTTCGATTTAGAAAGTCTTCTTGAAAATAAAAAAATTGAAGTTATTATTCAAGAATATTGAATAAGTAAAAATGAAGAATTAAAATATAAAGATTCAAAATATGAAAATATTGAATCTTTTATTTATTTTAAAGAACTAGAAAATAAAAATGAGCTAAAATTAAACAAAATAATTAACTATTTATCTAATAAACTATCTATAAACTCTGTTGATCCAATCATAAGTAAAATTCAAGTAAAATTTGAAAATGATCTAGATGAATTTAATAAACAAAATGGTTCTGAAATAAACCGTTTATACAAAAATATTGACAAAATCAAAGAATGAATAAAGGATGAAAGACTAAAATCATTTAAATATGAGTTAACACAAATTTTAGATTTCCAAAAACACAAATTAAGCGATGAAATCGAAAATTTTCTTTTAGACATCAATAAAGCAAATCCTGATTTTTCTGAAATTTTTCAAGTTTTAAGTGATGTTGAAACTGATTTAGGTTATGGAACAACTTCTAAAAACAAAAAAATTAAAATTACTCACAGTAATTATTCTTTATTAATGAAAAACAAAGACAGAAATTTAAGAAAAACTGCTTTTAATAGTTATCTTAATTCTTATTTTAAAAATAAAAACACTTATGCAAAACTTTTAATCCAGCATTTTTCAAGAATTTCTACTTTTGCTCTTAAAAGAAAATACAATTCTTCCGTAGAATCCTTTATAAGTGAAGATTATATTGAAGAAAATATGCTCCAAACTCTCTTTAATAATGTTAAAAAATTAAAACCATTATTAAAGAAATTTCAAAAATATGATTCTTTATTTTTTAAAGCTAAATTCAACCAAAAGAAAGAATATTACGACTCATTTGTTGATTTAGTTGATAAAAAAGAAATATATTCAGTAGAAGAAGCACAAGAAATTTATAAAAAATCTTTAAGCATAATGGGACAAGAATATAACGATGTTTCTCAAAAAGCTTTTAATGAAAGATGAATTGATTATATGAATTGTGATGGAAAAACTTCTGGTGCATATTCAATTAGTAATGCTTATGGTTTAGATAAGATATTTATCTCAATGAATTGAGATTACACTTTAGAGTCTGTTTTAACTCTTGCTCATGAAATGGGACATTCAATGCACACATATTACTCCAATAAAAATCAAGATCAAAACAATGCAGAATATCCTATTTTATTAGCTGAAATTGCATCAATATTTAATGAATTAGTAGTTAGTGACTATTTAAAAGAAAATGCTAAAAATAATTTAGCAAAATTACAAATATTAAGAAAAAACATTCAAGATTTTATCTCTACTGTTGTTAAACAAACCTTTTGATCAAATTATGAGTATCACGTTTATAATGCAATAGACAAAAATCAAGAAATTTCCACATTTGATGATTTATCAAAAATTTATTCTAACACTTATAAAGAATATTTTGCTTCTGGTTTTAAAAATGAAAAAAGCTTAATTTTTGCAACAATTGTTCCTCATTTTTATTTAGATTTCTATGTTTATAAATATGCAATTGGTTTTTTAGTTGCAAATTATTTCTTTAATGATTACAAAATTAATGGACCAAAATCATTAGAAAATTATATTCATAATTTCTTATCAGCAGGTGGAAAAGATAAACCATCTATAATTCTACAAGAAGCTGGAATCAATCTAAAAAATGATGATTTATACATTAATAGTTTTCAAATTTTAAGCAAAAATATTGAAGAATACATAAAATTAGGTAAAAAAATCTTTAAAGTATCATAAAAATTAAGGTTTTTTTGCATTTTTATTATATAATTAAACATATATTAATTTAACAAAAATTTAGTAATTATAAAGATTGTAAAGGATAAAATGAAAAAACATAAATTATTAAAGCCTATTTTAGCACTAAGCACAGTTTCTGCTTCAGTTATTACTTTGATTTCTTGTTCAGACAAAAAAGAAGAAAAAAACTTTTTATATGTAAGTCAAACTAATTTATTTTCTACTTCAGCAGAATTTAACTTTGAATCAAAAAATACAGATTTAAATTTTGATGAATCTAAATATAAGTATAAATTTGAATACAAAAAAGAAGCAGATGCAGATTTCAGTACTTTAGCTAACGAAGATTTTAGAGTAGTAGAAGGTTATAAAAATAAAGCAATAGTTACATTAAAAAACTTAGAACCAGAAACCAATTATTTATTTAAATTTTCAAGAGCTACTAAAACTGGAGAAAATTCATATAGTGAATTTCAACAAGTAGAATTAAGCACAGAAAATGAAAATAAACTCTATGCATTCACAACAACCAAAACTCCAGATATTTCAAGTGGTGACTTTATTTTAACACCAAATAAAACAGCTACATCTACACAAGTATCATTAACTTTTAGTAAACCTGAACAAATAAAAGATAAGAAAGTTTGAGTTGTATTAAGTGAAATTTCATTAGGTTCTACAGGTTATAAACAAACAAAAGAAATAGAAACTAAATCACAATTTTATTCAGATACTTCAAAACCTTTAACTTTTGAATTTGATAAATTACAAGGTCAAAAAACTTATTTAATTTCAGATTTATTAGTTAGTGAACAAAACGAAAGTGATAAATCAAAAGCGACTAAATTATCTTTTGAATCAGAAAGTTTAATTAAGCAATTAACCACTACATCACGTTTAATTAGTGCTCAAAGAGTTGCTTCAAGTGAAGTTGAAAATAGTGATCAAGTTAAAAAACCATTTACAATCGCTTCTAATGTTACATCTATTGAAAATGGTTCAACTTATAAATTAACCATTAGAGAATATGATAGAACATCAGGTAAATTTAAATTAGTTAAAAAAGAAGGTAGTGAGCAAGAAAATTATGTTGAATACACTTCAAGCGTTAGAGCAAGTGAAAACAATTTAAATCGTTTCTTATTTGTATTTAACGATATCCCAGAAAAAGGAAAATCCTATATAATTGTTAAATTTGTTAAAGTAACAACAGATAATAAAGAAGAACCTTTAACAATTTTCAGAAATGCTAATAACACTATTATTGAAGACGTATTTATCAACTAAAATAAAAAATTCAAGTTTAATTACTTGAATTTTAATTTACTAAATTTACAGCAACATTGCCATTTTCCTGATTAATATCACTAATTTCCACTTCTACAACTTGATTGATATTAATTTGATTTTCTTGATATTTAGAAGAATGTAAGAAAACATCATCTTTTAATCCTATCTCAATAAAAGCACCAAATTCAGTAATGTTTCTAATTATTCCTTTAAAAATCATACCTTTTTCTAACTCATCTTTATTAACTATATTATTTCTTAAAATAGGATCATCTAAGTCATCTCTAAAATCACGAAGAGGATTAGAAAGATTTTCTAGAATTAATTTTATTTCAAAATATTCTAAATTTAATTTAATTTTAATATTATTAATTTCTTGTTCATTATTTAGATCTTTGAATTTATCATAATTAAAAATAGATAAACCATATAATTCCATAATTTTATATGCTTTTTGATACATATCAGGGTGAATTGAAGTTTTATCTAAAAATTCACTTGATTCATTAACTCTTAAAAAACCAGCAGCTTGTTCAAAAATCTTCTCATTAATTCCAGAAATTTTTAAAATTTCTTGTCTAGAGTTAATTTTTTTATTTTTTTCAATATAAGAAACAATATTTTTAGCTGTTTTGAGGTTTAATCCAGAAATATGCACAAGTAAATCAACAGAAGCAGTATTTATATCTACACCAACACTATTAACACACTGAGAAATTGCAAAATCAACTTTCTCATTTAAAAGTTTAACTGGTATATCGTGTTGATACTGCCCTACACCAATACTTTTTGCTTCAATTTTTATTAATTCAGATAAAGGATCAATATTTCTTCTTGCAATGCTTATTGCTGATCTTTGCTCTACAGATAAATCTGGAAATTCTTTTATTCCGGCTTTAGATGCAGAATAAACAGATGCCCCAGCTTCAGAAGTTATAATAAATTTTATTTCTAAAGAATGTTTTGTTATTAACTTTGAAATAAAGTTGATGCTTTCTCAACTTGCAGTTCCGTTTCCAACTGCGATCAAATCTACCTTAAAATCCTTTATTAATTGCAATATTTTATTTTCTGCTTCAACTAAATCTTGATTATTTTTTGGTTTAGTTGGATAAATAACATCAATTGATAAAACTTTGTTATTAGCATCTACTACAGCTAATTTGCAACCACTTACAAAACCTGGATCTCAACCTAAAATAATTTTATTTTTAATAGGTTTTTGTAATAAAAGTTTTGTTAAATTTTTAGCAAAAATATTTGCACTTGTTTCTTGTGATTTTAATAATAATTCGGAATACACTTGATTTTCAACACTCGGAATCAAAAGTCTTTTAAGTCCGCTTTTAACAGCTTCTTCAATATATTGTTTTCCTTCTCATTCCACTTTTTTAGTGTATTTATTAACTATGAATTCAGTTATAAAATCATTTTTGTATTCAAAAGAATTAGTAATAACTTTCTTTTCTGTAGCTCTATCTATTGCCATTATTTGGTAACTTAAAAGATATTTAATTGGTTTATTAAAACTGTAATAAATTTGATATTTATTTTCTATATCATTTTCTCTATTTTTAAGTTTAGTTACTATTTTGGAATATTTATAAATTAAATCTACTCATTTTTGTCTTATTTCAACATCATTATTTACAATATCAGCAATTATGTCTTTAGCACCTTCAATTACATCTGTAACATTATTAACTTCTTTTTGAGGGTTTATATATTTTTCTGCTTCTTTAGTAAAATTAACTTTTCTATTTAAAGATAATAAAAAGGTTGCAAATCCCTTTAATCCTTTGCTTATAGCAATATTTGCTTTTGTTTTTTTACCTGTTGAGTATGGTTTATAAAGATTTTCTAACTCCACCATTTTTTCGCATTTTAATATACTTTCTTTTAATTGGTCGGTTAAAATTTCTTTTTCAGTTAAGGTTTTTATAATACTTTCTTTTCTTGCTTCAAGTTTTAAATTGTAGTTATATAAATCGTATATTTCTTTTATTTCAACTTCATCTAAACCGTTTGTATAATCTTTACGATATCTAGAAATAAAAGCAATGGTATTTTCCTGTTCAAGAAGTTCAAGAACTCTTTTTATATATTTAGAGTCAATATTTAGTTTTTTTTCTAATTGATTAATAATTTTTTCGTTCATTTTTTCCTTAGTTAAACTCAATTACAAAGTAATGTTTTTTTCCTTTTTTTATTAAAATAAATTTTCCATCAAAAAGGGAAAAATCTATATTTTCGTCTTCGCTCATAATCTTTTTATCATTAAATATTAAAGCTCCCTGTGCAATAAATTCTCTCATTTCCCTTTTAGAATTAAAAATTTTAGTCTCAATCAATAAATCAGAAATAGTCTTATCTTTAGTTTGTAAGAAAAAAGGAATTGAATTTCTTAATTGATTTATATGTTCAATTGTCAATTCTTTAAAATCACCTTTATTAAAGAGAATATTAGTTATTTTAACAGCATTATTTGCTTCAGTTTCGCCATGAATATTTTTTACAACTTCAAAAGCTAAAGTTTTTTGAGCTAATTTGAATGATTTATTTTCATTGTGCTTTTGAATTACTTCTTCAAGTTGTTCCAAACTTAAAAAAGTTAATCATTTTAAAAATTTTTCGACTTCTAAATCATCAGAAGCAAGTAAAAATTGATATAAACTATAAGCAGAAGTTAATTCAGGTTTTAACCATAATGATCCACCACCAGTAGATTTTCCAAATTTTTTATTGTTTTTATCAGTAAGTAAATTTGTAGTTATTCCAAAGGCATTGTTGTTATCTCCAAAAGCTTTTCTAATAACTTCTATCCCTGTTGTGATGTTTCCTCATTGATCAGATCCACCTAATTGTCCTTTAACATTGTAATTTTCATATAAATATTTAAAGTCTCATCCTTGAATTAATTGGTATGAAAATTCTGTAAAACTCAAACCGTTTTCTAATCTATCAGCAACTGAATCTTTTGAAATCATATAATTTATATTTAAATATTTACCAACTGTACTTAAAAAAGTTAGAATATTCATGTTTTGGTAAATTTCTAAATTATCAAAAACTTCTAAATTGAATTTTTTTAACTGATTAATTATTGATTCTTTATTTTTTTTAACTTCATCATCAGATAAAAGAACTCTATCTGATGATCTAAAGGAAGGATCTCCAATCATTCCTGTAGCTCCTCCTACCACCGCTAAGACTTTAACTCCTGCTTTTTGAAATCTTAAAAGGGTACAAATTTGAATATAGTTACCTAAATGTAAGGAAATTGCTGTTGGATCAAAACCAGCATAAATAAATTCATCGTCTTTCATATTAATGAATTTTTCTTCATTAGTAATATCTTTCAAAATACCACGTTTTTTCAAATCATCTACCAATTTTTTTTTCATTTTTCTCCTTTATTAATATTTTACAAAATAAAATAAACTAATATTTTAAAAATATTATATAATATTTTGTATGAAAATCGCAATTATAATAGATTCCGCTACAGGATTAAGTCAGAAAAAAGCAGAAGCAATGGATTTATATTTTTTACCACTTTACATTCAAGTGGATGAAAAAGAATTTGCTGATGGAATAGATTTAGAATCTGGTGAAATTTTAAAATATGTAAATCTTAAATCAAAAGTTTCTACTTCAGCAACTCCATTAGGTCTTGCACATGAACTTGTAGACAAAATTAAAGATAAATACGATAAAATCATTATTTATCCAATTAGTAAAGGTTTATCATCTCAATACTCTAACTTTAAAACTTCATTTAAAAATGAAGAAAAAGTTTATGTTGTTGAATCTAATAAAGTAACTCTTCTATCTATAATTGATATCATTAATTTTAAAAACAATATAAAAAATGGTGTTGATTTCAACTTAGCTGTTGCTAAATTAGAAGAGGATTTTGTTGGAAAATTTTTATTAATTCCTAAATACAATGATGCCTTAGTTAGAGGTGGAAGATTATCTCCTTCTGCTGCTTCAATTGCTAAATTATTAAAAATAGTTCCTGTAATAAAATTAGAAAATGGGATGTTGCAAAAAGAAGGTAAAGGAAGAATTTTTAGAAAAACTTTATTCAATTATTATAAAGAAAATTGAGATAATTTACCTAAAACTAAAGATACTAAAACTGTTATTATTCATTCTGGAAATAGTGAAATAGAAGAAATTAAACAAGAATTTGAAAATTATTCAAATTCTAAAATTGAACTTTTTGATATTCCTAATGTTATCGCTATCCACACTGGTTTAGAAGCTGTTGCTTTTGGAATCATTAATATTAGCGATGAATCATTGGATTTAATTAAAAATATTTTTGCTAAAAAGTAATAAAAAATGAAGTTCGTTGCTTCATTTTTCTTTATTTTTCCTTTATTTTAATGTCTTCTTCTTTTTCTTTTTTCTCTGCTGTGAGAAATATTATTAATTTTTTTATCTAAGAATTTTTCTTTTCTTTTTCCATTTTTAGATTCTTTTCTATACTTTTCTTTAATAATAACACTTGGTTCAGGATTTAGTTTAATTTCTCTTTTGTTGTTTTTAGTGTTTGCAATAAATTCAGCTAAAATTATAGCTAATTCTTCTGTATTAAAAGTTTCTAATAATTTATCTTTGATGTTTGTGTATTTTGCATATTTATTTTTTTCTAATATTAGTTCACATTCTTCAAATATTCTTTTTTCTCAAACAGATTTTAATTTTTCATCACTCGGAACAAGGATTTCTTCAATTTCAGAGTTAGTTTCATTTGCAATTCTTTCAATGTGTAAAATCTCATTATGTTTTACAAAAGATAAAGAATATCCGGTTCTACCAGCTCTTCCGGTTCTACCAATTCTATGTGTATAATATTCAATTTCCTGAGGTAAATCAAAATTAACAACTCACTCAACGTGATCTACATCAATCCCTCTTGCCATAACATCTGTTGCAACTAAAATTGAAATATCTTGTTTTCTGAATTTATCCATTACAAAATTTCTTTCTCTTTGTTGCATATCACCTTGAATACCAGATGCTTTAAAACCATATTCTCTTAATGCATCACTAAGTTCATCAACTCTTTTTTTAGTTCTTCCAAATATAACAACTGATTTAGGTTTATATAATTCAAGAAATTTTATTAAGTTATTTAATTTACTTGATTCTTTCATTAAAACATATTCTTGCTTTATTGTAGAACTTGTAGTTAAACCTTGTGAAATAGAAATTACTTTTGCATCAGTTGTAATCATTTCACTTAAATTCTTAGTTTTTTTATCAAATGTTGCTGTAAAAAAGAAATTTTGTCTTTGCTTTGGAATAAAGTTTAAAATTTCTTTAATTTCTTCGTAAAATCCTACTTTTAATAATTCATCAGCCTCATCTAAAGTAAAGGATTTTAAGGCAGAAAAATCTATATTTAACTTAAATTTTTCTCCTTTTAACAAATCAATTAATCTTCCTGGAGTTGAAATAATGATTTGTGGTTTTTCTTTTATTGCTTGTTTTTGTTTATCATATGAAATCCCACCTAAAATTAATGCATTTTTGATTGCAAAATTTTTAGTAAGACTTTCAAATGTTGTATAAATTTGTGTAGCTAATTCTCTTGTTGGAGCTAAAATTAAATGTTGTATACTTTTATTTTTTTCGTCTGTATTTTGAATTATTGGTATAGCAAAAGCTGCAGTTTTACCTGTTCCTGTTTGTGCCTGACCAATAATATCATTTCCCATTAATGCTAATTCTATAACAGCATCCTGTATTGGTGTTGGTTGATCATAACCCATTTCTTCTATTGCTGTTTCTAATTTATTTATTAAATTAAATTTTTTAAATCCCATTTTTTCCCTTTTTATATTATTTTTACAAGTGATTTTAATCACCTAATTTCCTTTATATTTAGTTTTCTATATTCGCCTTTTTTTAATCCAATATGACTGAGTCCAGCAAATTCAATTCTATTTAATGATTGAACTTTTAAATTGAAAATTTCAAATAATTTTTTAACATGGTGATAAGTCCCCACACTTAAAGTTACTAAATAAGATTTAGTATCTACTTGTTTTACTTCTTGTTTTGAATTTATCCCATCAATAAAGACATTATTTCCATTTAAAAAATCTAATTGCTGTTTTGTTAACGGTTCATTCAATCTAACTCTATAAATTCTTAATATATTATATTTTGGATGTAATAATCTTTGAGTTAATTCACCATCATTAGTTAAAAGAATTGTTCCGGTGGTATTATAATCTAATCTTCCAACAGGGAAAATAAACTTATTTTCCTGTATTAAATCAGTAATAACGGTTCTTTTTTGTGGATCATTTAATGAACAAATTACTTTTTCTGGTTTATTCATTATATAATAAACATTTTCTTGTTTAAAAAGCGGTATGCCATCTACCAAAATTTTATCTTTAAAACTTGCTTTATCACCTAAATTTGCAATTTTTCCGTTAATTGTAACTTTTTGTGCTTGAATTAATTCTTCTGCTTTTCGACGTGAAGCAATCCCTGCTTGTGATATGAGTTTTTGAACTCTTTCTATTTTCATAAACAAAATTATATATTATTTTCGTTTTTTATTAAATAAAAAATCAATCCTTGCAAAGGACTGATAATTTATTTTGAAAATATATCTTTGAATTTGTCTGGATATAAATAAGACATTTTTTTAATAATTTCATCAAAAGCAATTGGATTATAAGATAATTCTCTATTTTTTAAAAATGAATATTTTTGTGTATCAAAAATTAAAAAGTTGCTTGCACTTCAATTACCACCTTGTGCATCTAAACCAACTACTTTTGCATCACTATCATAGACTCCACTACCTGAAGAACCACTATATCAGTCATAATCTTGAACTTCACCTCATATAGCTGGTCTTATTGCATTAACACCACCTTGTGATGAATTTGAAAATTTTATAGGATTATTTCCTATTAAATATTCTCTATATCTTAATCCCGGATAACTATCACTATTTCCTAAAGCTTGAACTTTTGGTAATGTAGCCATATAAAAATTCAAATTGTTAAAGGAACTTAAATATAAAGATAAATCTGAAATTTCTAAAGGTTTTAGGTTTTTAAAATTTAAAAAGTGACGTATAGCATTTTTTTCTTTTTCATTTAGCAAGCGATTTTTATATTGATAATGATCTAAATCTTGATTTTCAAAAGTAGTAAATATTGGTTTAAAATCAACAATTGCTATAATAGCATCTAAATTATCATAAGTATTTCTATGGACTACTTCTCCATTATTGTTTTTAAAATCACCGTAATAATTTGCTACAGAATTACTAAAATCTAAAAATAAATCAAAAGTTATTCCTTGTTGATCTTGAGGGATTTCAAAATCGAATATATTTCCATCTGGTTGTAATTCAGGATGCTCTTTATTTATGTAAATAGGGAAATATTTATTTGTTTCTGGATTAGTAGATGGTCTTGCAATATTTGTAGAAGCTATTAATTGCGGGTGTTGAACAGTTATTCTTTCATATCCTTGTAAATTTTTATCGAGTGTTCCTATTCCGGATTTTCTGTTTGTATTTCAAACGTGGAAATTAACAAAAGCATAAAATCTATAATCGTTAGAATTGTCATTTACTTTTGCAAAAATATTTCACGTTCCATCAGCATCGGAATTTAAACTAAACACACGATTTCTTCCTTCTTCAATAGGTTTTACTGTATTTTCGCTGTATAAACGGCGAGAACGGTCGTTAGCATTAGGTGCATCTATTAATATATTTTTTCTAGACTCAGCATTAATTACCTTGTCTTCAGTTTTTAAATCATAAGTATTTTTATATCCTGTTGATGTGCTTAAAATAGAATTATTATCTATTTTTTGTTGTTGATGAAAAGATATTTTCTCATCTTTTTCACTTTCATTTTGTATTCAATTAACAAAAAACTCACTTCGATTTATAAAGGCAGAGCGATTATTTGAGTGATTATGAACTGATAAAATATTATTAAATTTAATTTGATTATTTTTAGTGTCTAAACTTAATTTTAATTTATTATTTTCTAAAGATAGACTAAACTTAATATTACTTTTAATTTTAGAAAAGATCTCTTGTTGAAATTCAGGATTTTCAGATACATAATCAAAAAGAAAATCAACATTTTCTAAAGTTTTATTTTCTTTAATATTTTTTAAAGATACAGGCACTCTAACTCTTGAATGAATATCATTAAACTCATTTGAATCTTTAAATTCTCTTGGATTTAAATCTAGTTCAAAAACAAATCAAAAAAGGACATTTTCTGCAGGAAAATCATTTGGAATAATAATTGAATTTAAATCTTCAATAATATAGGCATTATTTTTATTTTCATTAATTTTAAAAATAGAATCTTTTAAATATTCCCTTGTTTTAAATCAATGTATTTTTTGATTTATATTATTTTTTTGTAACTTAAAATCTGTATTTTTATTTTTTATTTTTCTATTTGGATATCTTTTTTCTAAATTATAAAAATCAAAATTATAATCTAATAAAGTATTAAAGTTTTCTACTGAAAAATTAATATTGGTTTTCTTATCAGTATTTTTTTGACTTTCTAAAAGCAAATCATGCTTTGCAATTTTTAAACCGTTGTTTATTTGTGAATTATTCTCTACTAGGTTTTCATTGTTGATAAATAATTGATTTTTTAATTTTTCTGAATTATTTCAATTAAAATTATAAGAAAAACTAATGTTTTTATTAGATACATCTTTTCTTGGTAGAAAATTTATAAAACTATGATTATTGACAATATCAATATATTTAAGTTTATATTTTATTTTTTCTTGAAAACCTGCGATTGAAAACTTACTTAATTCACTAAAAGGAATGTAGATTTTTTTAATAGAAGGAACAGAATTAGAAGCATCAAAATTTTCATCTTCATTTATTACAATTTCTGGATCAAAAGGAAAAGTTGGTTTCTTTTTCTTTTCTTTATAAACTTTTTTCTCAACTTCAAAATAAAAAACAAATATTTTGTCGCTTAAAACTGCTAATTGATTTTGACTTCAATTAAAAGAAGATGTTGCATATATTTCTTTAGAATTTTCATTTTTATAAATATCAAAATTTTCTATAGTTAAATCATTAAATAAAGTATTTTCCTTTATAAATTTATATTTAGATTGTAAATTGAAAGAAGATTTTTTATTGTTATTTATGATTAATTCAGTTACTATGAACTCATTTTGATAGTTACTTAATAGATTAGGATTAAAGCTCAATTTATTTCCGTTTATGTTTAAATCAATATATTTACTTCATTGATTATATTGATCAAAACTTTTTACTAAAACTTTAGCACTAGAAATGTTTTCAGAAGTGTTATTGATAATATTTAAATTTATTAAATTAGAAGAAACTTCAATTGAAGAAATGTCTATATTGGAAACTTCATTAGTTGTAATTGAAGTTTCTTTCTGTATTGGTTTAGTTACTGTGTTATTTAAATAAGAAAAGTATGAAGTGTAATAACTATTTTTGTTTAATAAACTATCTTTACTTATTTCTGAAAAATTAGTTGAATTATGCACATTAATTTCTGTATTTTGAATTAAATTAGCATTTTGAAGTGTAAAAATATTACCATAATTTTCTATTGATTTATTAACATCTTCTACATCAATTCCTTGTTCTGGTTCCTTTGGATTATTATTTGAAGTTTCTGTATCATTATTTTTTAATTTGACAACAAATTCCTTTGAAAAATTTGAATTATTATTAAATTTAATTCATTGATTATTAACTTCAACTTCAAAAAAATTAAATTCATAGGTTCCAGCTTCTATATTATTAATTATAAAATAATAATGATTATTTGATGAATTTAAACTAATTTCAGAAGAATAAATTTTATTATTATTTTCTTTATTTATAAAGGAAATTCTTGAATTTTTGTTTACAAAAGAATCTTTAACTTGATTTAATGTTATCTCAAAATTATTTGAAGTATTTTCTGTATTATTTTCTAAAATAATTTCTTTTTTAGCTATAGTTAACTCATTTACTTGATCAATTAAAAAGAATGTTTTAAAAGAAAAATTATTGCTGTTATCATTATTGGTAAATATAACATTGTCTTTATCATCTGTATTAAAAGTAATCTTTTTTATTCAATAATTTGTATTTTCTAATAAGTTATTTGCATTTACTTTTATTTTAATTTTGTTATTTTCTAAAAATTCATAACTTGCTTTATATGTTTGATTATTATTTAAAGTTACTTTAAAATTTTCATCTGTTTTAATACTATTTAAATTTTTACTATCGAAAATTAAACTGAATTCAGCAAAATTATAGTCCCTTCTTACAATTGAAAAAATTGAATTTTTAAAATCAAATTCAGGTTTTTCTTTAATTTTAATTTCATCTGATGGTTTTGTTTGGTGTAAGGTTTTAAAAGAAATTGTTTTATTCTTTAAAATATTTAAGTCATTTAAAAAAATTTCTGAAATTTGATATTCAGTATTGCTTTCTAATTTATTGAAAATAAAAGAAAATTGAAGTTTACTAGAATTTATTGGAAATTGTTTTAAATATCCGTTTTTAAATTTAAAACTTAAATTGTAGTTTTTATTTTGATCTAAATTTTCTATTTTTAAAGTCAAATTAATGCTATTTTCCTTTATATTTGAAATTTTATAATCTTTTAGTTCTTCTTTATTAATAGGTTTGTTTATTGTATCTGTATTACTTTCATTAGTTTGATTACATGAAACTATTAATATAGAAGTACTTGATAAAATGATTGGACTTATTGCTCAAATTTTCTTTTTCATAATTCTCCTCAAATATTTATATATTTTAATTATACATTTTCTTAATTAAAATGATTTAAAAATTAAAATAGTTATAAAAATTTTTTTATAAAATACAATTTAGTATAATTAATAATAAATAAATTATTAATTAAAGAGGTAAAAATGCTCAATATTATCCTATACCAACCTGAAATAAGTCCAAACACAGGAAATATAATAAGAACTTGTTTTGCTCTTGGAGCAAAATTACATATAATCAGACCCATAGCTTTTATTTTAGAACCAAAATGATTAAAAAGACCAGCAGCAGGTAAAAGACTAAGTGATATTAGACATGAAATTCATAATAATTATGAAGAATTTAATCAAAAATATAAAAATCAAAAAATTTATTACATAACAAGATATGGACAAAAAACATATAGTGATGTCAATTTTAAAGAAATTGATCAAAATGGTCAAGATATTTTTTTAATGTTCGGAACTGAATCTACAGGAATTCCTAAAAAAATATTACAAAAAGATTTACAATCTTGTTTAAGAATACCCATGGTTGCTGAAAACAGATCAATAAATCTAGCTAATTCTGTAATTCTTGTTGCATATGAAGTGATGAGACAATTAGACTTTAAAAACCTTTCTTTATTTGAAGTTCAAAAGGGAAAAGATTTTATTTCTAATGATAATTAATTCGCTAAAAAATCAAAAAATTATTGATTTAAACAAATTAAAAATAAAGAAATATAGAGATAAAAGTAACTTATATTTAATAGAAAATCCTAAAATAATAGAAGAAGCACTAAAACAAAATCTCATTGAAGAAATAGTAACTTCACAACAAGAAGTATATGAAAAATTTTCTACAAAATTAAAAATAAAATCTTTTTTAGTTACAGAAGAAATAATAAAAAAACTTTCTTTTACCGATACACCACAAAACATTATTGCTGTTTGCAAAAAAAATACTAATAATTATGATTTTTCTTCTAAAATTGTTATTTTAGATAATATACAAGATCCAGGTAATTTAGGGACCATTTTAAGAAATTGTCAAGCTTTTGGTTTTAAAGATATTATAGTAAAAGGTGTAGATATTTATAATGAAAAGGTTGTAAGATCATCCCAAGGAGCATTTTTCTATTTAAACATTATTCAAACAAATGATTTAGTTTTTTATTTAAATCAACTCAAAAATAAGTATTGAATTTATGGAACGGTGTTAAAAAAAGAAAGTGTAGAATTATCTAATATAAAGAAAAATAAAGAAAAAATAGCAATAATTTTTGGAAACGAAGGAAATGGAATAAGTTCTGAAATTCAAAATTTTATAAATGAAAATATTTATATAAAAATTGATTTTGAATCATTAAATGTAGCAATAGCAAATGGTATAATTTTAAATCACTTTAAGGAAAACAATGATTAAAAGAATTAAAGAAAAAATTTTAAATCAACAATTTGACATAGTTTTAAATGGATACAATCCAGAACAAGTTGATTGATTTTTAGATCAAATTAACGAAGAATTTGATAGTTTCATCGAAAATCAAAACAATCTTGAAACAGAAATTAATAATTTAAAAAATGAAAAAAATGAACTTCAAGAACAAATTGAAATACTTCAATTAGAAATTAATAATTTAAAAAATATTTCTGGAATTAGCGATAAAAAACCAAAAGAATAAAAGGAACTGCAATAGTTCCTTTTATTTTATTTATATAAGTTTGTCAAAAATATCTTCACCAGTTTCAACTAATTCTAAATCAAAATTTCTAGCTATAATATTTCCAGAAGTTCCCAAACCACTTAAAATTCCAAGATTTCTTTCTGAACCTTTAAATGATTTAGAAAAGATTGTTAGTGGTAATGCTTCTCTTGTGTGATTACTTCCTGGGAATGAAGGGTCATTACCGTGATCTGATGTAATTATTAATAAATCATCTTCATTCATTGCATTAATTAATTTTGTTAATTTTATATCAAATGAATTAATATTATGAGCATATCCTTCAAGATTTCTTCTGTGTCCATAGTGTGAATCAAATTCAACTAAATTAACAAAGATAAACTCATTTTCAGTATTTTTAGAAGCAATTTCAATTGCTACATCCATATTTTCGTTATCACTTGCTGGTGGAAATACTTCATCAATTCCTTGACCAACAAAAATATCATTAATTTTACCAACAGCAATTGTTTTTATACCTTTAGCTTGCAATTGATTTAAAATTGTTTGTTTTGGTGGCTTATTAGCATAATCATGACGATTAAAAGTTCTTGTAAATTCTCCATTTTCTCCAACATATGGTCTTGCTATTACTCTAGCAACATTTCATTCAGGATTAGAAGAACAGATTTCTCTTGCTGCTTTTGCATATCTATATAAATTTTCAAGTCCTGTATATTTTTCATGACCACAAATTTGTAATGTTGAATCAGGAGAAGTATAAACAATGATGTGACCTTTTTCAATTTCTTCATTTCCTAATTCAGCTAAAATTACTGTTCCACTAGCTTCCCTGTTTCCGATGATTTTTCTACCATCAAAAGCTTTTTCTAATTTGCTAATTAGTTCTTGTGGAAATCCTTTTTCCACAAATTGTGGATTAGGAACTTTAGTTTCAATTCCCATCATTTCTCAATGACCAGCCAAAGTGTCTTTAGCATTAGATTTTTCTACTATTCTTGCCATATATGCTAAATGATTTTTATTTTTTTTGCCATAATTATGAAGTTTAGTAATTTCTCCAATACCTAATTTTTTTCAAGTAGGAATTTCTAATAAATTACTTTCACTTACATGGAATAGAGTATCAGCACCTTGATCACCAAACTCTTTTTGTCTTCCATCATCACCAATTCCCAATGAATCAGTGACGATCATAAAAATTCTTTTAAATTTTTTTTGCATTTTTTTTCCTTTTATAAAAATTTTAAATTAACTTTACCTTTAAATTATATTACTATTTTGTTTTTTAAAATGAAAAAACACCATAATTTAAATGGTGGCTTAATTGTAAGATCAAGTGCACCACTTTAAAGTAAAATTTAAAGTATGGGACA
>NZ_JBTGVF010000006.1:0-54539 GCF_054343435.1 Mycoplasma sp. 5370 | reverse complement strand
ATTGAGAAATTTTTACACAAAATTTATTACACTTCCTTTTATAGATTTGCTTATGCAATAATAAGAAATTCTATTTTGTTATTTGTTTATAATATATTATTAGTAATTTATTTATCTTTGTTATCATATTTTACAATAATTAGAGATCCATTCTTTTGACAAAGTAAATGAACTTTATTTTTTGCTTTTATTTGACCAGTTTTCATAATTGTACCTTTATATATTTGAAATACAGTTTTTCTTTTTAAAATTTTTAAATTAACAAAAAAAGCAAAAAACTTAGAAGAAGCAGAAATTAAAAAAATAGAAAAATATTTCAAATTTTTATTTACAGTTGCTTTTTGAGGTAAAAAATCACAAGAAAAACTTGAAAAAAAATCAATTAAACAAAAAGAAAAACTAGAAAAAATTTCTGGAATAAATCCTTTATTTGGATTATTAATTCCAATTTATTGAATTATTTTTTACTCAAAATAATCATTTTTAAAAATAGTAAAAGGAACTTAATATGGAAAAACTTTTATATAAATTAGGTACAGTTATAAAAAGAAATATTTTTTTATTTCTTATATATTATTTATTATTTTGAATTTATTTTGCTTTACTTACATATTTTACAATTATTAGAGTAGCTTTTTTTTGAAAAAATTGATGATTTTTTGTTTTAGTTAGTTTTGCACCTGCTCTTTTGATAATGCCTTTATATATTTGAAATTTGTATAACTTATTGAAAATTTTTAAAATCACTAAAAACAAAGAAAATTTAGAAGAATGAGAAATAACAAAAATTAATAAATATTTTAAAGTTTTATTTTTAATAGGATTTTGAGGAAAAAAATCAGAAAATAAATTAGAAACAAAATCAATTAAACAAAAAGAAAAATTGAAAAAAATAGCTTGTACACATCCTTTATTAGGTTTATATCTTCAACTAAATTTAGTTTTATTTACTAAAGAGGTGAAAAATGATAAATTTAAAAAACAAAATTAGACTTTCTTTTTATTTAAAGACTTACTCTAATATTGTATTTTTTCTTTGAATAAGTCAAATAATAATAGTATCAACTACTTTTTCTTTAGATTACAAAGAAATTGCATTACTTTGATTTGGATGATCAACTTTATTAGTTAATGGTATTTTATATCTTTATATTCTGTTTGTATATATGAAATTAATAAAAATAAGAATTAAATTAGAAGAGAATCCAGATATAGAGATAAAATTTAAATCCTTTTTTATTTTCTTTATAAAAGAAAAAACAATAATGAAATTTATTTCTGATTCTAAATATCAACAAAAATTAAATTTTGCTTTAAAAATGTATAACAAGAGATTATTATTAAGTGTTTTTTTGCCTATTCCTTATTACTGAATTTTAAAGTTAAAAATTAAAAAAGAAGAAAAAAATAAATAGATAACTTTATTAAAGTAAAAATAAATTTATTTTAAATTATTAACAATATAAATTGTATACTTAAAAAGATTTTAACCCTATATATAATAAAACAACCGAAACACATCTAAAAAGATTTTAAAAGATATGTTTCGGTTTTTATTAACGAAAAATAAGAATTTATAAACATTTTTATAATTAAAAATTTATAATTTTCTCATTTTATCTATTTTTTGTTCATAAAAATTCAAATTCTATGTATTATATTTGATATAATTAAATATATATAAGTATTTAAAAAGGAAAAAGTATGAAGAAAAAAAGAAAATCTTTAAATTTGTTATGAACAATTCCAACTGTTACATTTTTCTCTTCTCTTGCTGTATCTTGTAAATATGGAGAAGAATCAACAGAAAAAACTAAAATAGATAATCCTAAAACTCCAACAGAAAAAGAAAAAAGAAAAGAAACAACTGATGTTCCAACTGTTCCAGTTGTTGAAAAAGAAACAGAAAAACCCGTAGAAAAAGGTAAAGTAGAAAATCCAAAACCAAAAGATAAAAAAGAAGAAAAAGACAAAATTACAACCAATCCAGATGATCAAAAAAC
This sequence comes from Mycoplasma sp. 5370, assembly GCF_054343435.1. Taxonomy (NCBI): domain Bacteria; kingdom Bacillati; phylum Mycoplasmatota; class Mollicutes; order Mycoplasmatales; family Mycoplasmataceae; genus Mycoplasma; species Mycoplasma sp. 5370. The sequence goes on along the minus strand of NZ_JBTGVF010000006.1, from coordinate 52,536 downwards.
TAAAACAGATTCTGAAATTCAAAATTCAGAAAACCCAGGTAAAGACAAAACTCCTGTAGATAATCAAAATGAAGAAGAAGTTATTGACAAAACTCCAGTTTGAGATGAAGAAACTCCTGATTTAACAGGAAATAGAGTAAATAAATATAGTATTGAAGAATACTTAAATTCTCCTGAAAGAGCAAAATTATCTAAAATAAAAACTTTAAGAGGTTGATCAAATGAAAAGTTTTTAAAAGATATTAAAAAATCAGGTGCTCTTGATAATTTAACTTACAAAGATGAAAGTGATTCAGTTCAATTTATTGCTCCATTTGATAATAGTAAACCTAAATCAAATACAATTTATCAATTAACTGTTTATTCATTTGCTGATGGAAATAATGATGGTATTGGTGATTTTATAGGTTTAAAAGATAACATCGATTATTTTGTTAATTTAGGAATTGATACATTATATCTTTCTCCAATTCATCCTGCAAGCTCATATCATGGATATGATGTGATCGATTATACAAAAGTAGCTCCTGAACTTGGAGGTTTAAAAGCTTTTGAAGAATTTTTAAAAGTAGCTCATTCTAAAGGAATTAGGGTAGTAATTGATATGGTTCTTAACCATACATCTTATGAACACCCATGATTCCAAAGAGCATTAGCTGGAGATGAAAAATATCAACAATACTATTATTTCTACAATCCTGAAAATAATCCTTTAGCAAATGAAGGGCAAGATAATATAAGACAATATTTTAAAAATGTTTATGATAAAGAGCATACAGAAAATAATCCTAAAGCTTCAAATAAAAAATGAGTATCTCAATTTTGATCAGGAATGCCAGATTTAAATCTTACAAATGAAAACGTCTTAAAAGAAATAGATTATATTCACAAATTTTGAGCAGCAAAAGGAGTAGATGGATTTAGATATGATGCTTTTGAGCATTATTTTAATTCAAACAATCCTAAAAAACCAAGAGCACATAATAGTGATATGGTAAGACAATTATTTGAAAGATGAAGAGGCGTAGTACAAGACGAATATAAGAAAGCAAATGATTCAGGAGTTTCCAGATCTAGCGATAAAACCTTTTTATTTGGTGAATGATGAAAAGATCCAGCAGAACCAGAAATCAAAGGATATTGAGGTGGTTGAGAAGGAACTAAACCAGGATTAAGTTCCGTTATAGATGGAAGCAAATGAAAAAATCAACTCAATGTCTCATTAAATCCAAATGATGAAAAAAATGTAATCAGAAGTTTAACAGACTCACAAAATCAAAAACATGAATGATTACCATTTTTAGATAATCATGATGTGGAAAGATGAATTACAACTTTCAAAGAACAAAATCATAGAACAGTTACAATTTCACCACATAGATTAGATGATGATGAAAGATCTGCTTATGAATATGCTCTTACTTCGTTACTTTCTCGTGGTGGACATCCAATCTTATATGATGGAAACGAACTTTTAATGCAAGGTGGTAAAAAAGGTGATCAAACCGATACACACATTAGAGAAGCATTTAACTGAAAAGATCTTAAAAAACGTGTATTTTTCCAAGATGAAAGGGATAAAGATAATTTTATCACAACTTTATCTTCTCCAGGAGAAGGAAAAGTAGAAGATATAGTAGCTAATCAAAATTCTGCTTATAATCTAGTTACTAAAATGAATAAAGCAAGACAAAGATTTGCATCAATGAGAGAAATGGATGAAAAATATGTAGGTGATCCAAATGAAATTCTTTGAATTTGACACGATAATGCACTTAGATATGATGAAATGACTGTAAGAAAAAATGAAGATGGCACATACTTATTAGCAATTTATTCTTGAGGTAATAGACCACAAGCAAATACTTCTTTAAAAAATGAATTTGAAATAGCAGAAACATTAATCTCTAAAAATATAACAACAAGAGTACAAGATGGAACAACCTTTATTGAAGGTACAGGAAACGGTAAAATTGGATTATTCTTAGTTAGAAGAAAACCTTAATATAATAAAAGAATTCCAGGAAACTGGAATTTTTATTTAAAAAAAGTAAAAAATCAAATTATAAAGAAATTTTTGAATAAATATGAATTTTTTACCTTGAAAAAATAAAAAAATATGAATGAGTTATATAATTAAAATAAGGAGGTGTTTATGAAATTATTTAAAATAAAAAGAAAAATTTTATATTCTATAGTTGTCACAACTATTCCTGCTTTTTCTATTATTTCTTGTTCTAACCAAAATTCAGTTGGAGAACAAAAAGAAGATAAAATTAATGATTTTTATTATTGAAATTTAAAACAAATAGAAGATTTAAAAGATAAGGATAATATTGATTTTATAGACTTAAGCAGAGAGCAATCTAATAATCTTTTTCAAAATCAAACATCAAAAGTTATATTTTTTAATGAAAAAGAAGAAAAAGAGTTGGATTTAAACAGATTTTGATCTTATCGAACAAAATACGAAGAAACTCAATTTGATTCTAAAGTGCTTAACATTACAGAAAATAAAGCAAATTATAGGTTTTTAAGTTCAGAAGAAAGTATTGATTCACAAATTAAAAATTATGACTTTGCTTTAGAAATCAAACTTCTTAATAAAAAGAATTTAGAAAAAACTTCTTTTTGGCGGTCTAAAAAAGAAGAAAAAGAAAATTTTCTTTTAGTAAATTTATATAGAAAAGTACAATCTAAAATAGATTATAGTTTAAACTACAGATTGAATAATGAAAAAGATAAAGTTGACACAGCAAAAGAAAAACCAATTGTTGATTTTTATAAATATTACAATTTAGTTGCTTCTAATGTTAAATTTAATTCTTTTGATTTTGATAAAACTCAAAAGAAAACGAAAATTTCAATTAATTTTGATAAAGGACAAAATTTAAAATATAGAAACTTTAATTTATTAGATCAAAATGATTATTTTAGTATAAAAACCATTTTAATTGATATGCCTAATAAAAATTGAAGTAAAACAAGTCAGCAAAAAATTAAATCTTTTGAACCGTATCATTTAGTTAAAGATTATATTTTAGAAAAAACAATTTTTAATCGTTTAATTCAATATTCTTTTATTGTGCCAACTAATTTAACTGAAAAAGAATTTAACTCATTAAAAGACATAAACTTGATTTTTAATGATAATGCAGGAGTATATTAAAATGAAAAATAAAAAGATTTTATTAAGTACTATTTTAATTTCAACATTACCGTTAACTGTTTTTTCTTGTTCAAAGGAAGTTCCAAAAGAACAAAAAGCAGAAACAGAAGAAAAACAAAAAAATGAATTTTATAATTTAAATTTAGAAAATATAGCTGATTTAAAAAATAATTGAAAAATTGATTTTATTCAATTAAACAATGAACAAAATAGAGAAATTTTTGCAAATAATGAATCTAAAATAATCTTTTTTGAAAAACCTTATCAAGAAGTAACAGAATTATCTAAAACTCAAAATTCAGAAGAAAAAATAAATGTTACATCTAACAAAAGAGATTATACATTTATTAATAAAAATCAAAACATAGGTAGTGAAATTAAAACTACTGATTTGGGCTTAGAAATTAAACTTCTTAATAAAGATTATTTAAAAAACAAAATTAATTTGAAATTTAAAGAAAATCAAAATTTATTATTAGTAAATTTTTATAGTACTGCAATATCAAGACTTATTGATGGGCATCCTAAAGATCTACACGATCCTTTTAACAAAAACATTACAACAGATATTGTAAAACCAATAGTTGATTTTTCAGAATATCAAAAGTTGGTTTCTTCAAAAATTAAATTTAACTCATTAAATTTTGATAAAAATCAAAATAAAATAAATTTAACTATTGATATAGATGAAAATCAAACAGAAAATGAAAAAATGATTAATTTATTAAATCAAAATTATTTTTTCAATATAAAAACAATATCAGCAATAAAAAAAGAAAAAAAAGATTTTTATATCAATGCAGAAGAACCAGTATATGAACCCTATGGAGTTTCTAAAAAGTATATTTTAAATAATTGAATTTTAGTTCGTTTACTTCAATATTCATTTATTATTCCTGTAAATATTTCAGAAAAAGAATATAATTCCATCAATGATATTAATTTAACACTTAATGATAATGCACAAGTTTTTAAACATTTAGTACAAGAATCAAAGATTTTAGAAAATTAATAAAGATATTAAAAATTTAGAATTTAAAGAACATTTACAACTTTTTTACCTTCATATTGATATTCATAAATATATAAAATCCCGTTGATAAAAGTTAATTTTAAAGCATTTTTAATAGGAGAGAGTGAAGCTCTAAAAAGTTTCACTCTTTTATTTTGTTCGTTAATATAAAAAGCACCAGGATTATCGTTTAAAGCCTTTATTTTTCTATATGCTTGAATATAATCATCACTTAAAAAAATTTGAGCAAATTCTTTTTCTATTTTAGGCGAAAAAACTACAAGATTGTCATCTTGTTTTTCAGATTTAAGTTCATTTTTAGATAATTTATTTAATCACTGGACAATATTATTTTTTGCAAGTAAAGAAAGTTTATGAAATAAATCTTTTGATGTGTCTTCTTCTTTTATATCTAATTTTGCTTTTTCAAGCATATCTCCTGCATCCATTTCTTTTACCATATACATTAAAGTTACTCCTGTTTCTTTATCACCGTTTAATAAAGCGTGTTGAATAGGAGCAGCACCTCTATATTTAGGAAGTAAGGAACCATGTATATTAATAGCGGCTATTTTAGGTATGCTTAAAACTGAAGTAGGAATTCATTGTCCAAAAGCAGCAGTGACTAAAATATCAAAGTCTATTTTCTTTAATTCTTCCGTAATTTCTGAAATTTTTGTAGGTTGAAATAGCTTTATGTTATATTGGTTAGCTAAAATTTTTACAGGTGTAGGTAAAATTTTATAACCTCTATTTGCGGGTTTGTCTGGTTGACTAATAATTGCAACCACTTCAAAATTATTAATAATTTCTTCAAAAATAGGAACTGCAAATTCTGGAGTTCCTGCTAATACAATTTTCATCTTTCTCCTTTAGTTTTCTTTACTTTAAATTATAAAATAAAGAAACAAAAATTTTAATTTAAAATGAATTAATTTATCTAAAAGTAATATAATTAAATTATAGGATAAAAAAAATGAGCGGAATAATTGTTATTATAATTTTAATATTAGGATTAGCTGGATTAGTTTGATTAATTAAACTAGCTAAATTTCTATTTTCTTTAGCAGTAGGTGCTGTGATTATAGGATTAATTTTACTTTTAATTTTTGGACATCATTTCCTGTTTTAGTTAAAGAAAAACTAACAAACAAGTCTTTTTTACCAAAAGATTTGTTTTTTTTTTTTTTTTTTTGTAAAATTGAATTATGCAGAAGAAAGAAAAATTAGAAGATTTATCAATTTTTTCTAATTTAATGGGTAAATTAAAAGAAAAATACAGAAATTTAATTAGTAAACTAATAGATAAATTTTGTATCTATTTATTAACATTGCCAAAAGCAAAATTTTTACAAAATATTTCAATATACAAAAATACAATACTTGCTATATCAGTTTTTAATAAAAAAATCTTAATAAAAAATTTTAAGGTAGATTTTGTCTTCTAAAAAAATAATAAATGTTCTTGAAACATTTGCAGGTATTGGTGCACAACATAAAGCTATAACAAAAATAAACAAAGAAAAAAAGATTTTTGAGATTGTTTCAACAGTGGAGTGAGATGCAAGAGCAAATATTGCTTATGGTTTAATTCATAATTCTTTAGATAAAAAATTAAAAAAAATTTTGAAAAACAATAATTTAACTTCAGAAGAAGAAATAAACAAATTTTTATTAAATTTTACAATTTCTTTGGATTCTAAAAAACCAGCAAAGATAATTTCTAAAGACTATGAATTTAAGCAACTGTTAGCTGCTTCGATTATTTTATCAAACAATAATGTTGATATAACTAAATTAGATCCAAAAATTATTCAAGAAAAAGATATAGAACTTATAACTTATTCTTTCCCTTGTCAAGGTTTATCAATAGCAAATATGGGAAGATCAAAAGGAATTAATGATGATAAATCAACTTCTAGTTTAATTTGAGAAATATACAGAATTTTAAAAGGAGCAAGTAAAAAACCAAAATACTTATTAATGGAAAATGTAACAAATCTATTAAGTAAAAAATTCAAACCTGAATATGAAAAATGGCTTTCTGTTTTAGAAGATTTTGGTTATAAAACTTTTACAACCACTATTAACAGCATAAATGCTGGTTCTATTCAAAAAAGAGAAAGAGTTTTTGCTTTAAGTGTTAAAAAAGAAATAAAAACACCATTTAATGATGATAAAAGTTTTAAAGAATTTGTAGATAATATTGCATTTAAAAATAAATTAAGCCTAAATCAAAGAAAAAAAGTTTTTGAAAAAATCTTTAATTTTGACTTAAATTACAGCGAAAACCTAGATGTTTTAATGAATAATACAAAATCTAGAATAAAAATGGTCAAAACACAAAAGATTATTAATAAAAGTGAAAATTATATTATTAATACCTTGACAACCGTTCAAGACAGAATACCTTGTGTTGGAATTATTGAACATAAAAACAATTTAGAGCATAAATTAGATTATCGTTATATAACACCAAGAGAAGCTTATAAATTAATGGGTTTTAGTGATCAAGATTTTAATAAATTAAAACCATACTATGAAAAAAATATTCTCACAAAAGAAAGTCTTTATAGGCAAGCAGGAAATTCTATTGTAGTAGAAGCAATAGAGAATTTATTTAAGGTAATAAAAATCATTGAAAAAGGACAAGATAATGAATAAAAACATAAAATGATGAAAAGACAGAATGAAAGAAAATAATTTTATTACTTGAACAATTGGAACTAATATTTATTCTTATTTAAGTTTCACAGTACTTCAGTGACTTAATGAAGTTGATGAAAATGAAGAAATCATTTTAACAATTGATAAAAAAGAAGTTTTAGCTGAATTTAAAAATAACACACAATTCCCCTTTTATAAAGACAAAAAGTCTAAATCAGACTCTACAATTAGACAAATTTTAGATGTTTTATCTTCTCTTGGGATTATAGAACCGATAGGAGATAATTACAAAATTAATAAAGAATTAATAGATGTAAGAAAGACTGAATCAAACAATTTCTATGCTCTTAAAAAATTTGTAAAATCTAATTTTGCTAATTATATAAAAAAATTTGTTATAGATAAATTAAGAGACATTAAGGAAGAAAAGGAAATTTCGAATTCTTCTATTGAAACAAAATTTTGATGAAATGTTTTAGTAGTTTCAGATGAAACATTATTTAACGATAGACTTAAAGGCATATTTAACACTTTAGTAAAAGTTGGTAATGAAAAACGATTTTATGAAGACTTTGTATTAGAATTTTTATATAAAGAAATCGATAATGATGATATGGAAAAAATAATTTCTGACATAAAAAACATAACGGGGATAGAAGATTATTTATCTATTTTATATGAAGTTATAGATAATTATGAAAAAAATATTGTAAGATATGAAGACAACTCTTTAGATGAAGCAATTAAAAAAATTTCTAATTATTCAACCAAAAGTGAATTTGAAGTCATTAAAACAAGTGTTAAAGATATTTTTACTTCGCAAGAATTAAAATATATTTTACCTTTATATCAAAGAACTTATTCTTGAGATTCTAATATTATAATTGGACTTTTTGAATCTATTTATAATGATTTTATTAATACTAAGCAAAGAAAAAATGATTTCAGTTTTCTAAATAATATAATTATTGTTCAAAATGCAACAACAAACTCTATTGTAGATGGTCAACAAAGAATGGTGTCTTTAATAATAATTATTATTTTATTATATAAATTTTCTAAAAATAAATTTTTTGAAAATGCTCAAGAAAAATTAATACACTTAATTCCTAAAATAAAAGAAATGATTACTGAGTTTGCAAAAGATGATAGTAATTATTTAAGTCTGCAAAATATTTTTAATTCTATAAAAAAAGATGCTCAATTACAAAAGGATAGATTTTACGAAAACTCTTTTGAAATAATAAACCTTATTGTTAAGAAATTTGATAAAAAAGACGAGGATTTTCTTTTAGATTTCATTGATTATATTTTAAATAAAACATTCTTAATTACTACATATATAAAAGTTATGGATGATGATTTTGTAACTAAAATTTTTCAAAATTTAAATCAATATAGCAAAAAATTAGGAGTGCTTGATTTACTTAGAAATAAAGTTTTTGATATATATCGTGATGAAAAAGAGAATAAGATAAAATTATATAATTTAACTGTTAATATTTATTTTAGACGAAAACAGAAAAACGTTTGAAATGAAGATCTCAAAAAAATTTCAAATTTTTTAGATGCAGTTTTTATAAAATATAGATTATTTGAAGAATTGGAAAGAACAAACAAAAAATTTTATGACGAAATAGCAAATTGTTATAATAAATTTGAAAATTTATTTGAATATTATAATAGTAATTTTGAATTTGAAGATAAATTGGAATTACTATGAAAAGATATAATTGAATTTGAATATTGTTCTACTGGACATTTTAATAAATTCTCTACTTTATTAAGTGATAGTGAAATTAAAGAAAATAATAAATATTTAAATAATTTTAATGCCATTTTAACAGAGTATGAGCAAAAAATTTATGACTACAAACAAGTTAATTTTCAAATTAATAATATTTCTAATTCTGGTTCTAAAACTATTTTTACTCAATTAATTTGATCATTAGCATATAACTTGCAATTATTTGAAAATGAAGAAAATACAGAAAAAATGGTTATTTTTAGTAAATATTTAGCTGAAATAGAAAAATTTTCAGCTTTATGAGAAATAAGATTTGCTGGACAATCGCTTTCTAGTTCCATAAAATTAATTTGTAAAAATGATTTATTAAATTCAGATTTTAATTTAATAAATGAATCAAAACTTTATGAACTTTTAGAAAGAATAATAGTTGATTTAACAAAATTATCACTTGTTGAAAAAATCAATGAATTATGAAAATATTTATATGAAAAACAAAATAGTAAAAGCGATAACAAACTATACAAAAACATTATTGCAAAAGTTATTTACAGCTTACAAAATTCAAAAACTCCAAAGAGTTTTACAGGTTTTAAATCACAAGAAGAAAAATATCAAAGTATCGATTTTATTCCTTATACATATGAACATAATTTTCCACAAAAATTAGATCAAAGTACATTGAAAAACTTACTTGAATTAGGAATAAACAGAGAACAAATAGAGAGAATAACTAATTTAATTGGTAATGGGTTTTTATTGTTAGGAAAAGATAACTCTAAATTTAGTAATAAAACAACGAAAAACTATAAAGAAAGCAACATTGAAAACAAAACTATTGAAGGTTTTCAAAATACAGATTTTTATCTACTTGATTTTGAACAAATGAAAACATCAAATTCTATAAAATGAACTAATAATAAAATTCAAATTTCAAAATTAGATAATTTAGACATTGATAAAATTTCAAGTAAAGATGAATTTTTAGAATTATTAAATCAAAGAGAAAAAAGAACAAAAGAAATCATTGAAGCTTACATTTCTATATTGTTTTATGAATAGAAATAGCGAATATTTGATTTAATCCTTTTAATATTTAATAAATACTAATAAAGTAACAAAAAAATATTAACTAAAAAACAAAAAAATTTTTGTAACAGTTGCTTTTAATAGAGAAATTCATAAATTCTTCTTAATTAAAAATAGTTTTTTAAACTTTTTAATAGTTTTATAATATAAATTGTTTATAATTTATAATAAATTAAAAGAAAAGGAGAAATATGAAAATAGCATTAACAGTAATTTTAGTAATAATTTCATTAGTTATAATGATAGTTTCTCTTTTAATGTCTCCTAACTCTAATGGTTTTTCAGGAGCACTTGTTGGTTCTTCAGATTTAGATTTATTTAAAGTTTCAAAAGAAAGAGGACTTAAAAAAGTACTAAAATGAACAATGTTTTCAATGGGTTTTGTTTTACTTTTAGTTTCTTTAGTCATTAGGTTGTTTTAAAAATGAAAACATTTAATTTAAAAGCAATACAATCATTAGTAACAAATAAATCTTTAACTTTTTTAGAATTAGTAAAAAAAATGCAAATAGATAGAAAATTAAATAAGGAATTTTCTATTTTTTTAAATAAATCAGTGCAAAATAATCATTTGTTTTGTAAGGATCAAAAATACTCTTATAAACATGAATTTAAAAAAATTGTAGGAGAATTTTCTTTAAATTCAAAAGGTTTTGGCTTTATAAAAATTTCAGAAACCGAAGATTTCTTTGTTCCAAAAGTTTATACTTGCAACTCTTTGGACAAGGATTTGGTTGAAGCAACATGTTTTGAAGAAAAAGATGGGGAAATATGATGTGCAATTAACAAAGTGGTTGAAAGATCAAAAAGTTTTCACTATGGTTACATTAAAAAAAATGGTTCCTTTTTTGATTTTATTTCTTTAGATCCACGTTTAAAAGCAAGATTTAGATGAAAAAATAAATACGCTTTTAGTGAAAATGATTTAGTAAAAGTAAAAATAGTAGATATACAAGGTAATAATTTAGTTATTGACTTGATTAAAAACTATGGTGATTTAAATAAACCTTTTCAAGATATTGAGTTAAGTATAGAAAAAAGCGAAATACCACATATTTTTCCTGAAGATGTTTTATTAGCTGCTAAACTTTTACCACAAACAATTGATAATGAAGATATAAGTGACAGAATTGATTTAAGAAAAGAAATAATAGTGACAATTGATGGTGATGATACTAAAGATTTTGATGATGCTATTAGTGTAAAAAAACTTGAAAATGGAAACTATATTTTAGGAGTTCATATAGCTGATGTAAGTTATTATGTTAAAGAAAATGAAACAATAGATTTAGAAGCAAGAAAAAGAGGAACATCTATTTATTTAGCAGACAGAGTTATTCCAATGTTGCCTTTTGAACTTTCTAACGGTATTTGTTCTTTAAATCCTAATGTTGATAGATTCACTATTACAATGGAATGTGAAATTGATTCCAAAGGAAATAATGTATGAATGAAATTTTATCCATCCATAATTAACTCTTACAAAAGACTAACATACAAAGAAGTTAATGATTTTTATAATAAAAACAAAGAATTTGATAAAAACATTTCTGAGTTATTAACTAATGCTAAAAATTTAACAGAAATTATTCGAAAATATAAGGTAAAACAAGGATTTATAGATTTTGAATTCGAAGAATCAAAAGTAGTTTTAGATAAAAATGGAAAAACTGTTGATATAGTAGTTAGAGAAAGAAATGAAAGTGAAAACATGATAGAAGATTTCATGGTAAGAGCTAACGAAAATGTTGCAGAATTTATGACTAAAAAGAATTTTCCTTTTATTTATAGAATCCATCCAGCACCAGATGTTGAAAAAATAAATGCTTTTAACCATGTTTTAAAACTATTAAATATAAATGTAACTATTCCTTTAACAGAAGAACCGAAGGAATTTGCCAAAGCAATGGAAAAAATTAAAAAAATTAATTTTGATAACTTTATAAAAATTAATTTATTAAGAACTATGCAAAAAGCAATTTATTCAGAAAAAAATGTTGGTCATTTCGGACTTGCTTCAGAATATTATACACACTTCACAAGTCCTATTCGTAGATACCCAGATTTGATAGTTCATAGATTACTTAGAGAACTAGTATTTTTAAAAAATACAGAAAAAATCGAAGCATACAAAAATGAATTACAAGAAATTTCTTTAAAAAATTCTTTAAGTGAACAAAGCGCTATTTCTTTAGAAAGAGAAGTTCTTGGAATAAAAATGGCAGAATTTTATGAAGACAAAATCAATAATAAAGAATTTAAAGCACAAATAGTTTCAGTTAAAAAATTTGGTTTTTTTGTTGAATTAGAAACTGGAGCAAGTGCATTAGTTCACGTTTCCGCTTTACCTGGGGAAGGATTTGAAGTTGATGAAAATGAGTTATTTTTATCTAATCAAAAAATAACATATAAAGTTGGTGATTTTGTAAATATAAAAATAGAATCTGTTTCTAAATTTGAAGGAAAAATAAACGCAATTTTAGCATAGTTTTATACTATGCTTTTATTTTGAAATTTTTGTAAAAAATCCTTTTATACCTATAAATCCTTTATAAAAGTATTTTTTTTAAAAAAAATATAACAGAGATTTAAAAAAATGTAAAATTTATGTTATGAAAAGTAAGGAATTTTGAAAAGTTTTTTTATTTATTATTAAATGTACTTTTATTGGTTTTGGTGGCGGAAATGCACTAATGCCAATAATAAAAAAATATGCAGTTGATCAATATGGATGAATAACTGAAAAAGAATTTAATGATGGAATTGTTGCTGTTAATTTAATTCCTGGGCCAGCGGTTATAGAAATGTTATCTTATATTTCCATAGTAAAACTAGGTAAAATAAAAGGAATGATAGTTACACTTTTAGCAATAATGCCACACGTTATTATGGCAATGCTTCTTTATTTTTTAACAACATTTTTACCTAATAAATATTTATATGTAATTAATGCAGCAGTTATTCCTGTATTAATTGGAACAATAATAGCATTTGCTTATAGATATTTAAAAACAAGTTTTAAAACATTAAGCTTACCAATTTGAATTCCACTTTTTATACTAACATTATCATTTTGTTTGTTTGCTCCAAGTCCTTTTAATATACCAGCAATTCCTTTAGTATTAGTTATTTTTATAGTATTTATAGTTGAATTTATTAGAGTTAAAAAGGGGAAAAAATAATGATTTTAGCTATTTTAGCTTGTTTTTTAGGAGTACTAATAATAGGTTTAATTGTTTTTGGTGGTGGTCAAGTTTTCATACCTATTTTTGAAAATTTTTGAAATTTTTTATCAAATACATTCAATCTAGAAATTACAAAAGATCAAATTGATACAGTTATAACCATTTCTAATTCTACTCCCGGTGTAGTTTCTACCAAATTTGCAGCATTTACTGGTATTTTAGTTTCAAACGGACAATGATGAGGATGAATAATAAGTTTTTTTACATATTTAATTTTTTGTCTTCCTTCTATATTTTTAATGATTTTATCTGTAAAATTAATAAAAAATACAGAAAAAAATAAATATTTATCTAAAGTTATAAAATATTTAAATCCAGTTTTAGCAGGAATTTTATTTGCTCTTGCTATTCAATTATTTATAAGCATTACATTTCCAAATATTTATTTTAATGATATTAATTTAAGATATTTTGGTGTAAAATCAACAGAAAAAAGTTCGTTTTTTAGTGGATGAAGGTTTATAGCATTAATAATTTATTCTATATTTTTTATAATTATTTCTATAGTGTGAAATATAAAGAAAAAACCCGTATTTTTATTAATTTTAATTTCTATAATAACTGCATTTATTGTTTTTGAACCTTGATTGTAAAGGAGAAAAGTGTTAACAAAAGTAAAAAAAGTTACAACTAAACCTGGAGTTTATTTGTGAAAAAATGAAAAAAATGAAATCATATATATAGGTAAAGCTAAGAATTTGAGAAACAGAATGATGCAATACTTTAAAGGTAGCATCAATTCTCGTTATACTTATAAAATGGTAGAAGAAATCAGGGATTTTGAAATCATTGAAACTAATAGCGAAAAAGATTCTTTAATTTTAGAAACCAGATTAATTAATGAAAAAAAACCAAAATATAATATTCTTTTAAAAAATAATAAAAAATATCCTTATTTAGTAGTTAAAAAAGATAAAAAAATCTCTATTTTAAGAGAAAATAACTTTAAAGAAGGAAAGAATTTATATCACTTTGGACCACTTCCACCTAGTTACGGTTTTAGAGAAATTCAAAATCTAATTGAAAAAATGTTTTTATATAAAGATGGACTTAAAATAAAAGAAGATCAATGAAATGAAGAATCTCTAAACTCTACTTTTTTTCAAATAAAAAAGTTATTATCAAACAAAATGTCCTTTTTTATAAAGGAATTAAAAGAGAAATATGAAATTTATAAGTTTGATGATGTAAAGTTAGAATTAGCTTTAGAAATTAAAAAATTTATAGATAAATTAGAGAAAAATCTTAATGAGAAACAGACTATAGAATTAAATATCGAATACGATGTTGATATTTTTGATATTCAAGAAACTGAAAAATTCTTTTTTACTACAATTTTTATTTATCGTGCAGGATCTTTGTTAAGCATTATAGATGATAAATTTGACAAAAATACAGATAAAAACCTTTTTATAGCAAATTTTATTAATGAGTATTATAAAGAAAATATAATTCCTAAAAAAATAGTTTTAGGTGCTAATTTTTCAAATATAGATTTTAATTTAATTAATTTGGATAAAAAAATCCAAATAGCAAAAAAAGGACAATTTAAATTAGCTTGTGAAAATGCAGAATCTCACAATAAAAATAGAATATCTAAAATCGATGAAATTAAAAATCAAAATCAAGATTTTATTATTTTAGAATTAAAAGAGAAATTACAATTACAAAAATTAGAAAATTTTATTATTATTGATAATTCTTTTGAATTAGATAAAGTTCCAGTCACTTCTATTCTTTATTATAATAAGACTGAAAACATTGAAGATCTAAACTTTTTCTATGTTCATAAAAATAGTAAATCAAACTCTGATGTCGATTTTATGAAACAAGGTTTTCAAAAATATTTAGAAAAATTTTCTCATTTAGAACTAGATTTAATTTTAGTTGATGGTTTCCAAAATCAAATTTCAGCAATAGATAAAATTCTATTTAAAAACTCTTTATCTATACAAGTTTTTGGTCTTAAAAAAGATGAACATCATAGAACAAAATACTTAGTAGATTATAAAGATAATCAAATAAATGTAAGTGAATACTTATTTCTTTTTCTTTCTAAAATACAGGAAAAAGTAGACAAAACTGCAAAAAATTACAGAAACGCAATAAAGTTAAAAAAATTCAATTAAAGCTATTTATAGATAAAAATGTATAAGATTTTTATACATTTTCTTTATTTTTTTAATTTTATTTTTTTCTTATGGTATTATTTTTGCAACTCAAGGAGGTAATATGAAAAAGAAAACAAAAATCATATTAGGAGCTTCTACAGGGTTGACATTATCTGTAGCAGTTATAACAATCCCGAGCGTTTTATATGTTCAACAAAACTTAAATAAATCTGATAATAGTAATAACTCACAAAAAACTAAGATTACTAATAATGATCAAAAAGATTTATTAAAAGACAATATTAATTATTTAGCTATTGGAGATTCCATTAGTGCCGGTTTCAATAGTGAATACGGTTTTGAAATTGCAGGAGATTTAAAAAATAATCAAATTGAAGGATTAAGTTTTCCTGCTTTTTTAGCAAATTATATAAACAAATTAAAACCAAATGCAATACACCAGTTTAATAACTATGCTTTATCAGGTACAAGAATAGTAGATTGATTATATTTACTAGATGCACCTAATGCAAACTATAATCTTAAAGCAGAAAAAGGTTATTTTCAATTTCTTTTATCTTGAGATGATGACTCTCTAAATCCATTTAGACATAGAATAAAAGAGGCTTTTGGTGATTTTCAAAAAGAAAATTTAGAAAATTTAAAAAATAAAATAAAGGAATCTAATCTTATAACAATAAGTTTAGGGGCTAATGATTTATTTGGTTCTTTAAATTTTAATAACTTAGAAAAGTTATTTAATAAAGAAACTCAAAAAGAAGCAATTTTTAATTTAAAACAAGATTTAGAAAGAATTTCTAAAGAAAATTATGTAAATTTAAATAAATTAGTCTCTAAAATAAAGGAAATAAACAGTAAAACAGAAATTGTACTTGTTGGTTATCCAATGCCTTTATTGAGACTATTAAATATAATTGATCATTTTTTTAGTTCAATAGCACAGGAAAAAGTTAATTTAAGTAACCAAATTTTAGATTCCATTAATGCAGTCTCTAAAAAAGTAGCAATTGAAACTAAAATTAATTATATTGAAACTTTTGATGAAGATGATTGAAAATCTAATAATGATAAATGAGCAAAATCTATTTTTGATATTCATCCAACAGAATTAGGATATAAAAAAATGGCTCAAGATATTATTTTAAAATTATCTCTAAATGACATAGATAAAAACTATAGTTTAGTTAAGAATTGAGATGAAAACTATATAGATAAAGATAAAAATGCTTTTCATAAAATTTTTGATTTTTCAAAAAATAACGAAGAGATAGTTAAAATAATTTCAAATTCCAAACTATTTAATGATGAGATTTTAGAAAAATCAAATTATCAAACAGAATTAAATAAAGAAAAAAGCAAACTCTTTTCAATGAAAAGAATAGTCTTAAATTGAATTAATGCAAATCACCATTTAACTAATCAAATAATAAATTCGTTTATTTCTAAAATAAAGGAAAAATACGGAATAAATGATGAAATTGTAGAACTTTTTAATGAAAAAACAGAAGAAAATAAAACATTTATATTTAAATTAATGGAAGAGTTTTTAAGAACCGATTTTATAGATGTTGTAATTTTAAAACTACAAAAATATTTTGATGAAAATGATTTAGATTTAAATGGCATAGAAGGTACACAAATAATAACTTCTAAATTGTTATTAGAAGAATTAAAAACAATATTTAAAGATCAAAAATTTATTTTAAGAATTTTAAAACAATTTTTAAAATCTGATTTTGCTATAAAAAATAAGAATAAATTAACTGCATTAACTAATTTTGCAACAACCTTTATTTTAGAAAATCTGGACAAGTTAAACTTAGTAAATTTAAAAGAAAATAAAGCAACAATTTTAACTTTAACAAAGGAAAAATCCTTTATTAAAGTAATTTCAGATATATTAAATGATTTTATTATAAATGAAAATCATTATGATTCAATTAATGATTTTAATTCTTTATTTGTAGTTTATTTAGAAAACCATAAAGAAGAATTCAAAACCAATTTAATAAATTTTATTAAATCCTTAAAAAACAATGAAACCATTTTAAATGTTATATCTAATACTATAGAACAAAAACTAAATTTAGAAAATCCTCAAGAAAACAAGGAAAATATTTTACCTTTTATAACTGATTTAATAGGTTCTGTCGATAAAATTGATTTAGTTTTACAAAATATTGATAAATTAATAGATTCTTTTGTTAAAGGAGAGTTGAGTTTTAATAACTTTTCTTTTGAAAAAGTAATTAGTATTTTGGATTTCAATTCACTAACTGGTGATTTAACTAAATTAGCAGATTTTTTTAAATTAATAGAAACTGGCGATATTTCAATAGAAAATTTTGTTAACTTTTTCAATGTAATAATAGAAAATTCTCCATTTAGCAACACCGAAAACTTAACAAAAGAAAAGAATCTATTCTTTTATTATTTAAATAATATAAATAATGATCCTGACACAAAAAAAAGAACAAGTTTAAGTATAAGTGATATTACTAAATTAAGCGGTGATTCTTTAGTTTCAAAAATTACTTTAATTTCAACAAAAGCATTTGAAAAATATAAAGAGTTTAAAAAGACTCATCCAAATGTTAATGAATTGGACAATCCATATAGAAAATTTCTATATAGATTTTCAGGATTAATTTTATGATATGCATATGAAACTTATGCAAGAGAAAGTTCTTTTCACTATATTATTTACTATTCTTCTTCACCATTCAATATAGAAAAAAGTATATATAATTCCTTAGCAGGAAAGTCAAAAGAGCAACAGACATTAATAACTTCAATATTTGGAAATAGATATTCATCATTTTTTGGTGATTCAGCCAAATCAATTCATAACAACGATTTAATGAAAATGATTTATTATAATACTGAAGCTAACAAGCACAATATTAAATGAAGAGAAAATCTATTTAAATTTATTAAACAAGGAAAACCAGATTTAAACAAATAGTTTGCTTATACAAGTAAAAAAAATAAAAAAATTATTGACTATTTTTAAAATTGTGGTAATATATATACAAGCGACCATAGCAAAGGGGATCACCTGATACCATTCCGAACTCAGTAGTTAAGACCTTTTACGCCGAAGATACCAGAGATGGGAAAATAGGGAGTTGCTGCTTTTTTTTTGCTTTTTTATAGATATAAAGGAGGTTTTATGTCATTTACTCATGAAATAAAAATGGAATTAATTGAAAACAAGATGAAAGAAAAGCAATTTAAAAGCTTCTTAAAAGGTTTAATCTTTACAAATTGTCAATTTAATAATAATGATTTAGAAGTTGTTATAAAAATTAATAGAGCAGATATTTCTATGAAAATAAAGGAAAAATTAGATAAATTTAAGATTAAATTTTATCGTTCAATTAAAAATAAAAACTGAATAATCATTTTAAAAAAAGATATTGATTTAGAATTAGTTATTAATGAACCAGCTTTCTTTTTTGCAGGAGCATTTTTAGGTGGTGGCACTATTTCAGGCATAGATTCTACTTCTTATCATCTTGAAATAAGTTATTTTGAAGAGAAAATAGGTAATTTAATGATTGAAAAATTAAATAACTATGAATTTAATTTTATTTCTAAAAAAAGAAAAAATAAATTTTTTATTTATGAAAAGAAAGTAAATAATATTTTGGACTTTTTAAGTGCAATTAGAGCAAACACTAGTTTTTTAAAATTTTTCAATTTGAAAAATGAAAGAGATATTGAAAATAACGCAAATAGACTTGCTAATTTAGACTTTCATAATCAACAAAGACTTGTAAATGCTTCTCAAAGAGATATAAAAAATTATTTATTTTTAAAAGAAAATAATTTGGTAGATCAACTCACTGATGATCAAGTGATTTTTTTTGAAATAAGAGTAAAATTCCCGTATTTACATTTAAATGAAATAGTGGAAATTTTAAAAGAAGAGCATAATATAATAAAAACTAAAGGTGGCTTAAATCATTGATCGATAAAATTAGCTCAAATCGTGTCTAAATATAAAGCAAAATAATATTTTTATAAAAAAGTCAAAAATAATATATAATAAATTTGTTATATAAACTTAGGAAGGGTATGAAAATGAGCAAATCAAGTTCAATTATTATGTTCTGAAATAACTCAATTGAAATTTATGCAATTGCTTTTTTTCATACCTTTTTTAAGTAAGAGAATAAAATTATTTTAAAAATAATGAATAAAACAAACTCTTACTTTTAAAAAAGTAGGAGTTTTTCTCTTTTATATAATAAAAAATAATAAGGAGATTTTATGCAAGAAAAATCAGTAAGAAAAATTGGCTTATTTGTTTCATTGATGTTGCTTATTGGTTCTGTTGTGGGAATAGGAATATTCTTCAAAAACGCATCAGTAGCTAAAGCAACCGGAAATAATGGATTAGCTTGATTATTGAGTTGAATTATTGGTGGAGTTATTTCACTTGGTGCAGCTCTTAGTTTTTCTGAAATAGGAAGTTTCAGAAAAACTAAATTAACAGGTTTATCTAGTTGAGCTTATAAAATTTATGGTGTAAAAGCAGGGTATGGAGTATCATTTTTATATTCACTTTTTTATTATGGATTATTAACAAGTGTTTTAGGTATTTTTGGATCAGAAATATTTTTCTTTTTCTTATCAGGAATAACAAGTTTGGAGTTTGGTAAAATTCCATTTTGAGTAATTGTTGTAGTAGGTTTATTATTCTCTGTTCTATTTTTAGCTTTAAATCATTTATCTATTAGAACAAGTGGAATAATACAAACAGTAGTAACATTTACAAAATTTATCCCTTTAATAGTTGCTGTTATTGTGGGAATTGCATTTTTTGACACCCATAATTCAGAAGGTGGAGTAAATGCGTTTTTAGATTTTGAAGGGAAAGCACCTTTTGGATTAAAAGGAATGATTGTCGCAATTCCTGCAGTTCTCTTTTCTTATGATGCTTTTTTAGTTGCCGGTTCTGTAAGAAACAAAATGAAAAATGCATCTAAAAATTTACCTTTTGTAATTTTATTTGGAATGACTCTTATAGTTATTTTATATACTTTAATTGCTGTGTCATCCATTTTACATAATAGCGGTATTGTTTGAACAGTTTTAGCAGATACATTACCAAAAACTGTATCTAAATATATTATTCCATCTGTAGTGTTCTTTATTTTAATATCAACTTTTGGAGTAATAAACGGAATAACATTAGCATTTATTAGTGAAACATATAGTGCAATTGACTTAAATTTATTTTTTGGTTCATATGCACTAAAAAGAAAAATAGGTGCTAAAAAAACAGAATTAATATACAATGCAATCATTTTAACTTTTTGAGCTATCTTGATTTTAGTACCTTCAGTGGTTTTAAAAATGGATAGTTGAATAGATGGAGCAACAAATTATCCTACAGTTTTCTTTTTTGGTATATATGGATTTGTAATTGGTTCATATTTAATAAAAAGAAATAAAATTACAGAAACTAAGAAATTAAATAGTTATTTATTTTATACATTTTCTGTAATTTCTGTTGCAGGTATTGCTTTTGTAGAAGTTGTTTATTTATATACAATTTTTTCAGATTTATTTAACCCTGATTTTAATTCATCTTGAGGTTTATTTAGAGATAATGGAAAATTGATATATAAATGAGTTCCTGTTTTAGTTTATTTCTTATTTTTAGGATTCTGTATTGGTTCTTTATATTTAAATATTTTCTTAGAGAAAAAAGTTTTCAAAAGAAATATTTTAGAAGAAATGAAGTTAAAATTACAAGAATATGAAGCAGAAAATTAATCGGTTATAAACCGATTTTTTTCTTATATTTAGTCATTTTTATAATATTTTTATAATATTTACAATAAAAGTGTAAAATTTTTATATTATGCCAGAATTACCAGAAGTTAGAGTCGTAAGACAAGAATTAAATAAACATGTTCAAAATAAAAAAATTGAGAATATTCACATTTTTAGAGATTCATTTATAAAGGAAATTTCCGTAGAAAAGTTTAAAGAAACTTTAATTGGACAAACAATTTTAGAAGTAACTAATGAAGGAAAATTTCTTGTATTTCATTTAACTAATGATAATATTATTTTAAGTCATTTGAGAATGGAAGGAAAATATAATTATTTTGAACCAGCAAAAACAAGATTAAAACATGATTATGTTCTTTTTGAGTTTAGTGATAATAGTAATTTGCATTACAATGATACAAGAACATTTGGAACTTTTCACTTAAGAACAAAGCAAAATTATTTAACAACAAATCCACTTGCTAAATTAGGAAAAATACCTGCACAAACAAATTTAGAAGAATTTTATAAAAAATTAAAATCTAGAAAAAAAGCAATTAAAACTTCTTTATTAGATCAAACTCTTGTTTTAGGATTAGGAAATATTTATGTAGATGAAGTGCTGTTTGCAACCAAAATTCATCCAGAAACCCCTAGTAATTTAATTTCCAAAAAACAAGCTAAAGACATTCTAGAAGTAGCTACAGATATTTTAGATCGTTCCACCGAATTAGGTGGAAGTAGTATTAATTCTTATACATCATTAAATAAGAAAAAAGGTTCTTTCCAAAACTTTTTACAAGTTCACACTAAAAAAGGATTACCTTGCCCTATCTGTCAAAATGAAATTTTAAAAATAAAAGTAAATGGTAGAGGAACCTATTACTGTAAGGAATGTCAAAAATAAATGAATAATTGAAGTTATGAAAAAACAATTGATTTGCACGGATTAACTACATCAGAAGCAGAAATAGTATTATCAAATGCCATTTTTGAATTTAATAATTCAAATCAATATGACAGTTTAAATATAATTGTAGGAAGGGGTACAGGAACATTAAAAGTTTTTGTTAGAAGTTTTCTTGAAAGAGAAAATCTCTTTTTTACAGAAGGTGAAATAAACTTTTCAGTTTTCAAAAAAGAATTTTAAAAGCAAGCTATAAAGCTTGCTTTTTTGGTCAAATTAATGATTGGAGCGAGTGAAGGGAATCGAACCCTCATAGTCAGCTTGGAAGGCTGAAGTTCTGCCATTAAACTACACTCGCGAGATACTCTATTATTATAAACTATTTTTTGTAAAAATCAAGAATTTTTATAGAATTTTTTGTTATTTTTTAAAAAAATTAAAAAAAACGCAAAAAATAAATAAAAAAATAGATTTTTATTCATTAAATATTATGTGATTTTTTACTTTATAAAGAAAAATACCTTTTTTTAATAAAAAGGAAGATGTCCTATTTTGAGAAAAGAGAAATTGTAAAATTAAATTAATTTTATTTTCAGTTAAATTTATATTTAAAAATTTTTGGTGAATTAGGTTATATATTAAATTTTTTTGCTTTTTTTCTGTTTGTTGTTTTAATCAATCAATATCAAAATTTGTTTTTTCTCATTTTTGCAACATTTTTTTATTTTTTCTATCTTTAAATAATAAAAAAATGTTTTTAATTTTGTAAGAAAAAATTGTTAGATTTTTATAAAAAGATTTATTTTTAAACTCAATTCTAATTTTATTTCTTTCATAAATTGGTAAGTTATTTGTATAGTCAATCGCAAAATTTATGTTTTTATTTTTTAATATTTTTTCAATTTTGTTTTTTGAATACTTAAAAAGTAATGGTCTATAAATTTGCATATCAAAGAGTTGACTTTTCTTTTTTATACCTCAATAATTAACTATTTTATTTTTATTTTTTTGAAGCATTATTGTCTCAAAAAAATCATCTTTATTATGGGCAATATAAAGGAAATTACAGTTATTTTCTTTATAAATTTTTTTAAAAAAATCATATCTTATTTGTCTGGCAAAATTTTGGAAATTTTCTATCTTTTCATAATTATCATAACTAACAGTTAGAACAAAAAAAGGAATTTTGTATTTTTTACAAAAATTCTCTACTATTGTTTGATCTTCATCGCTAGTTTCTCTTTTTTTATAGTTAACGTGTGCCACAACAATATCTTTATTTTTAAACTTATTTAACATAAAGATAGAATCTGGCCCGCCACTAACTGCTAAGAGAAGTCTTTGCTTTTTTATTTTTAGCATTAAACCTTTCAATAACCATTCTTATATCGTTAGAAATAAATTCAATTGAAGCAAGAGCAGCATCTTCAACAACTTTATCAATTATTTCTTTTTCACTTTGACTAAAAGGGGTTAAAACGTAATTTCTAGTGTTTTTATTTTCTGGTCGACCAATACCTATTTTTAATCTTTTAATTTGATCAGTTCCAAGTTGTTCAATAATGTTTTTCATACCATTATGCCCAGCGTGAGAACCGTGATTTTTAATTGCTGCTTGACCTATTTTAAAGTCCATGTCATCATAAATAACAAGAATATCATCAGCAGGAATTTTAAAGAAAGACATTATTTCTCTTACAAAATCACCTGACTTATTCATATAAGTAAATGGTTTTACTAAAACATAATCTTCTTTTTTTGCAAAAACACCATTGAATTTACTTTTTTCAAATTTTAATTCTAATTCATTAGCTATTTTATCTAAAACTCAAAATCCCACGTTGTGCTTTGTATTTTCATATTCAACACCAGGATTTCCTAAACCTATAATTAATTTCATATTTTAAATTATATTCCATTATAAGAATAATTTTTACAAATAACAGTAAAATTCTTTAGTCATTTTGTTCTAAAAAATAATTGATATTTGTTTTTCTTTCTCTCTCTTCTGTTGATACAGCTATTTCAATAGCATCTTTTTCTCCAATAATTATTAATTCATCCTTTGCTCTTGTAATTCCTGTATAAAAGATTTTTTTATTTAAAAATATATTATATTCTTTAAAAATTAAATATATAAGAGCAGATGTTTCAGAACCTTGAAATTTATGTACAGAAACACAATAAGATAAAACTATAGAATTTCTGAATTTTTGCTCTGTAAATTTAATTAGTTTATCATTAAATTTAATTATTATAAATTCCACTTTTTCTTTATAAAACAGAATATTTTCTATATAACCGATTTCCCCGTTTACTAAATTTTGACTGGAATCATTTTCTGTTTGCATAACTTTGTCGTTAACAAAGTACTTAATGCCGTCTATTTCAAAAAAAGTATTATTTTTTTCATCAAAAATTTTGCTTTGAATTATTTTATTAATATTATTAATTCCTGCATTTCCTGCATATTTTGGAGCAATTACAATAAAATCATTTATTGAAAATTTTGATAAAAATAAGTCAATTTGCTTATTGAAAATTTCTAGAAAAGACTTTGCATTACTTTCATAAAATTTTACATAATTATTTTTAAATACAGGTATTTGGCCATTATTTACTGACGCTGCAATTTCTAATATTTCTTGTTTGTCTTTTTGACGATAATTATTTATTAATTTATTAGTAATAAATTTATCACTGTTAATAAAGTCATTTAATAAATTTCCATAACCTATTGAAGGTAATTGATCTTTGTCTCCAATTAAAACTATCTTTTTGATTTTATTTAAATCTAAAGATTTTAATAGTTTATAGAACAAATCAGTATTTACCATAGAAAACTCATCGATAATTAAAGCATTAATTTCTTTTGTTAATTCTAAATTATATTCAATATTTTCATTTTCTCATGAGACTTCTAAAAATGAATGTATTGTTCTAGAAGGGATGGATGCTTTTTGAAAAATGTGAAAAGATGCTCTTCCAGTTGGAGTAAGAACTGCAACGTTTTTTTCTCCAAAAACATCGCTAAATCCTTTATAAATGAATTTTAAAATTTCTGTTTTACCAGTCCCTGGACCACCTGTTATAATAGTTAAATTATTTTCAAAAGCAGAAATTACAGATTTTTTTTGTATATCATCTAAATACTTACCAATAATAGATTTTTTATATTTAAATTTATATTCTTTCTTTTTAATTTCATTAATAGTTTTTGCAATAAATTGCTCTTGTTCATACATTATAAAGTGAGTAATATTTTTTTTATCTTTGACAAAAAATAAAAATTTTTGATCCATTAAAATCTTTACATATTCTTTAAATTCTTCAATACTCATAAAAATTTTTTTATTTGCATTTTTATAAACATGTTTTATTTCTTCTGGTTCTAAAAAAGTATTTTCATTGTCTTTTAAATAAGATAAAAACTCGTTTAAAATTATATATTTTTTTCTAATTTTACTTTCTGGTTTTATACCTAAAGCCAAAGCCATTTTATCTACATCAGAAAAAACATATTCATCAACTGCATCTAAAATACAAAAAGGTTGATCCTTTAAGTATTTTCAAAATTCTAACAATCTGTACTTTTTATCTAATTTAGAATATAAATTTTCTAATCCATTTGAAAAAAAGAAAATTTCTATTTCTTGTTTTAAAGAATTTGCAGAAATTTTGTCAAAAATAATTTTTGCTTTTCTTTCAGGAATTAATTTAGGAATAGAATAAATGAGATTAGGATTATTTTTTAAAATAAATATGGATTTATCACCCCAAGTGTTATAAATGCTTTGAGCCATTTTTTGACCTATTCCTGGAAAAAGTGAAGAAGAAAAGTATTTTACTATTTCTTTTTCGTTTGTTTCGATAATTAATTCACATTTTTTTAATTCTCAACTATTTTGATATTTTGGATGCTTTTTTTCTAAAGCGGTAATTAAATAAGATTTTTTTAATTCCAAATTAATTTTTGAAGTTAGACTAATTATTTGTTTTTCTTTAGTTTTTACTAAAAAAATAAAGAAATTTTTAGTATTGTTTTCAAAAATCTTTCTTTCTACTTTGACTTCAAATTCTTTCATATGGAAATTATAAACTACTATTAAAAAATATCAATTCAATTTTAACTAATAAGATATATTTTTAGTTTTTGTATTATAATTTTATTTATGTTAAATATTAAATTTATATTAAATAATAAAGAAGAAGTTATTAATAAACTTAAAACAAGAAATTTTGATATTTCTTTAGTAGAAGAAATTTTTAAACTTGGAGAAAAAAGAAGTGAAGTTATGTCAAAACTTCAATTTTTAGAGAGTCAAAGAAATGAAAAATCAGCCAAAATTGGTCAAATGGTAAGAAATAAAGAAAATACTGACCAAATCAAAAAGGAAGTAAGTGAACTTAAAATTCAAATCGATTCATTAAGTGAACAAAGCAATGAAATTAACTCTAAAATTGAAAATATATTATCAAATATTCCTAATTTACCTTTAGATTCAGTTCCTGTAGGTTTAGATGAAAATGATAATGTAGTAGTTGAAGTTAAAGATAAAATCGGTAGAGGACTTGTAAAAGCATTAAAACCACATTATGAAATTGGTTTAGATTTAGACATTTTAGATTTTTCAAGAGCAGTTAAAATGTCTGGTTCTAGATTTGCTATTTTTAAAAATGAAGGAGCAAGATTAGTAAGAGCATTAGTTTCATTTATGTTAGATGAACACACAAAAAATGGTTATACAGAAATGGTTACTCCTACAATGGTTTTAAGTAAAATGCTTTATGGAACAGGACAACTTCCCAAATTTGCTGAAGATTTATATAAAATCGAAAATAATGATATGTGAATGATTCCTACAGCAGAAGTAACTTTAACCAATTATCATAATGATGAAATTTTAGATTTAAATGTTGCAAAAAAATATGTTGGATATACAAAATGTTACAGATCTGAATCAGGAAGTGGCGGAAGAGACACTAAAGGTTTAATTAGATCTCACGAATTTCACAAAGTAGAATTAGTTAAAATAGTTAATGATAAAGAAAAAATGAACGAATTTTACCAAACTGTAAAAGATGCTGCTAACATTTTAGAAAAATTAGAAATTCCATATCGAACAGTAGCATTAAGCACAGGAGATTTAGGTTTTTCTTCTAAACAAACATTTGATTTAGAATTATGACTTCCTTCAGAACAAAGATTTAGAGAAGTTTCATCAATTTCATTCTTTGGTGATTTTCAAGCAAGAAGAGCATTAATTAGATATAAAAATGAAGATAATAAAACAGAGTATGCAAATACTATAAATGGTTCTGGTATAGCTATTGATAGAGTTTTTGCTGCTATTTTAGAGCAATATCAAAATGAAGATGGAACAATTGATATTCCAAAAGTTTTAGTTCCTTATATGAATGGTTTAACTAAAATTTCAAAGTAAAATCCACAAAACATTGTGATAACTAATTTTTTAAAAGAAAAATCTCCCATTTTAAATCGGAGATTTTATTTTTCTTTTTCCAGGGACATTGGTTGTCTTTTTTTTCCAACTGCTTTATTTTTTTTGATTTGATTTTTTAGTTTGTGATTCTGATTTCATAATTAAATTATAATGTTTTTATTAGCTAATATTTTTTTTATTTGAAGAAATAACTTTTAAAATTCCTTTTCTTTTAAATTCTAATGTGTCATTATAGTTGTATTTCTTTTTATATGAATTTAACCACATAAACAAAAAGTCACATTTTATATTGGGAATGGGGTAACATTTTATTTTTGTTTTAATAAAAAAAATAAAAAATAATATGGTAGAATTTATTTATTGAAAGAACGGTCGCTAATTGGCGGATCCCTTATTTATGTCCGTTTTTTAGGCTTGGTATGGGGAACAAAGAAAACTCACTTTTAAAGTGAGTTTTTAAATTAAATAATAGACTTATAAATTTCATGTACTTTTTTAAATTTATTTTTAACCATATCTTCATTAATTCTCTTTTTTTCTTCAATAATCAATAAATCAAAAATATATGGTAATGCTGGAAAAAAATTTTCATCTATCCTATATAGAAATTTTATTTCCTTACTAATAATCAACTTAAAATTCTTTTTTTCTTTTAATTTTCCTTGAATAATTTCATTTATTTCTAATATAAAAAAATATTGAATGTTTTTAGAGTGGGCTAAAAAATTTCTTAATTTAGAAATGAAACTTAATATACTTAAAAATTCATCCACTTCTTCTGTTATATTAATAAGTTCTCTAACTAATTCCTTCTTTTTTTGTTCATCTAAAAATTTATTTTTTTTATTTAATATTTTTTCTAAGAGAAATTTTAAATTTCCTATAGTAAATTCTTCTATATTGATTCAAATATAATTAGATTTATTTAAAACTTTTTCCTTAAATTTATTAAAACTCTTAATATCTTCTTTAGAATTGTTAATAAAAGTTTTTTCTAAAAAAACAATTCATTCTTTTCCTGAAAATCCTGTATTCAACATCCATTTACCAATATTGTTTGCAAGAATAGTTTTTATTCTTCTTTCTATTTCTAACACAATGTTTAAGAAGAATTCAGAAAATTTTTTATTATTTTCATTATACTTTTTTAATTTATCATATGTAAATCATTTTTCATAAATATGTTCATTATTTATTTTATCCTTTTCATAAAAGAATTGAAAAAAGTTGAAAAATTTATTTTTTTCCTTTCACTTTCCTAATATATATTTTCAATCTAATAACTCATCTTTTTTGATTTTAGCAAAAACCATTTTAAAAGGAGTAAAGTAATTGATGTAATTATTATTTTTTAAATTTTTTAGTGCATCATGTCTTTCCTTAGGAAAAATTTTCATTTTTTTGTATTTATTAATCTGTCTAACTGCTCTTCAAAAGTAAGGTATTTTTTCATCTATCTCTTTTTAAGTATATTTTCTATTTCATTTACCTTGTTTAATCTTTCTCAAGGTAAATCTAAATCATTTCTTCCAAAGTGTCCAAATGAAGCAGTTTGTTGATAAATAGGTTGTTTAAGATTTAAATCATTAATAATTCCTGCTGGTGTTAAATTAAATGTTTTATCAATGATTTCTAAGATAAATTCATCACTATAATTAGATGTGTTGAAAGTATTAACATTAATGGAAATTGGTTTGCTTATACCGATGGCATAAGATAATTGAATTTCAATTTTTTTTGCTACTTTTGCGGCAACTAAATTTTTAGCCACTCATCTTGCTGCGTAGGCAGCACTTCTGTCTACTTTTGTATAATCTTTTCCACTAAAGGCTCCACCTCCATGTTTTGCAGCACCACCGTAGGTATCAACTATTATTTTTCTCCCTGTTAATCCAGCATCGCCAATAGGACCACCTATTGTAAATTTACCTGTAGGATTTATTAAGATTTTATAGTCATTATTTAAATTATACTTATTAGAAATAAATAGCATAATCTCTTCTTTTATAAAGGATTTAAAGGCATTTTCGTCATAATTAGCATCATGTTGAATTGACATAAGTATAGTATCAATTCTAATATTTTTTTCATCTGTATAATCAATAGTTACTTGACTTTTCATATCAGACTTTGCTCATTTAAATTTATGACTTACTCTTAACTCTTCTGCTCTTTTTACTAATGCATGAGCAAGTGTAATTGCTAAAGGCATAAATTCAGGTGTTTCATCGGTTGCATAACCAAACATAATACCTTGATCACCTGCTCCTATTTCTCCATCTTTTTTGTCAACTCCTTGGTTGATATCTGGACTTTGACTATTAACGTTAGAAACAATAGTAAAATCACTTTCACTATATCCTAACTTTTTAACTGTATTTCAAGCTACTTTAACAACGTCTACATAAGTCTTAGTTGTTATTTCGCCACCTATAATAATCAATCTATTAGAAGCCATAACTTCACATGCAACTCTTGCATCTGGATCTTTCTTTAAAATAGCATCTAAAACTCCATCACTAATTTGATCACATATTTTATCTGGATGTCCTTTTCCTACACTTTCACTTGTAAATAATTTTTTATACATATTTTTTTCTCCTTGTTGTTTATTTTTTTAAAAAAGAAAATTCTCTAATTTTCAAAAGAGAATTTTTGGAACATTAAAGATTTCTATACATGACAGATATTTAATATCCCAAGGGTTTCCACCTTGCATTGCAGGTTGGCTCACTTCAAAGTTCCCTTAAACTCAGTGACTCTTAATGTATTTTTTTACACTAAAATGATACAACATTTTTCCAAAAATAAAAAAAAATAATTTTTTTTGGCAAAAAGTTAAAAAAATGGTAAAATTTTAATGAAAAATAAACTTTTTGGCAAAATGAACCAATTTTTACCCCCCAAAAATTTAAGAAAAATAGGATTTTGCAAAAATTGAGTTATATTTTTCAAATATGCCTGTTTTTCCTATATATTTGGAAAAAATAGTTAATAAAAAGTAAACAAAATAGTAAAAATAATATTTCGTATAAAGTTTATTCTTTTTAACAAGAATCTTTCTTATTTTTTGTTTTGAGTTTCCTCAAAATTAAAGAAATAAAAATTTCAATTAATAATTTTCTCTCTGATTTTAAAGAGAGATTTTTTTATTTTTATTAAATTAAAATATTTGAGTTGTAGTTATAAAAATTGAAGTTAATGTAAAATTGTTTTTAAATGATTTAGTCTAGTTTTTATTCTTTATACTTCTTCTTTTCTACATAGTTGTAAAACGGTGCTTGTAAGTCTTGTAATAAATTTCAATATATTATTTTTATTTGTATATAAATAATTTAATATTCTTTGGTATTAGGAATTTTTACTAAATAGCTTAATTTAATTTTTTTTGATTTGTTATTCAAACTTTAATTTTGTAGTTACCTATATTATTTATTAAGTTTTTTATTAATATAAAATAAGAATTTTGAAAATCATATAGGATTCAACTATTTTGAATTAAAAGAAAAAAAATTGAGTTGATTTCAAAATTAAGTACTTCTAATTTTAATTACTAATATTATCTACTTATTTTGTTTTAATAAATTAAAAATTTTATTAATATATTTTGATTTATAATTAATCTTTTTGAAAATATTTATTTCTTAAATTTATTTTTTATTTATATTAAATAATTAAAAAATTTTGTATATTTACAAGAAAAATACAACTCTTTTTTTCTTTAAATTTAGTCTAAAAACAAAGAAAAATGGACTTTTTTACCAAAATCTTTGTTTTTTTTTTTTTTTGTATAATGCTTTATGAAAGGAGGTTTTATGAATAATAAAAAATCAATTATTTCTAAATTATTTTATTTATTGAAAGGTTATACATATTTTGAAGAAAGTTGAGAAAATGTTTTAACATCAGGAAAATTAGATGAAGTTGATATGAGTGAAGAGTGAACTTGAAAATGACATTTAGAAGGTTATAAAAATAAGAAAACAAATAAAATTAATGAATTTTCTCTTTCCTATGAATATGATTATAAACAATATCAAACTATTTCAAATTTAGTTCATCCTATTACTGTAAAATCAGAATCTAAATCTGAACCAAAATATTTTTATAATTCCGATGTCAATACTTTAGAAGAAATTTATAAATTAGCAGGAAATGAATCTGTATTAGAGTGTTTTAAAAATCCAACATTAAAAGACAAATCTTTAGATGAATGATTAAATTTTGATGCTAAATTTAAAAATTATACATTCAATCCATTTTCTTTAGAAAATATAATCTATGTTGCTTTTAATGAAAAAGAAGTAATATTTAAAAAATATCTAATTAGAAAAATTGTTGAAAAAATTGCAATTGAATTCTTCAATAATGCAAAAGAAAATGTTAAAAGAAGCAAATCTTTAGAACAAGCTGAAATTTTGGATTTTAAAATTTATAAAACCAAGATAATAGAAAAATTAAAAGATTATTCTTTGGTTGAAATTTCAGAAAAAACAATTGAAACTTGTTGAAATGAAATTATTAAATTAAAAATAAAAGAATATGAAAAAGAAGCATATACAAATTCAGAAAAAGTATTAATATTTTCAAATTCATCAGCTTTTGAATTGGCACTTAAAAATCACAATCCTTACTATCAAGCAGGAGAATTTATACTTTTACAAGATGCTGATGAAGAGAATAGTAATCCAAATCCAAAATATGGAAGCATAAAAATTAGCGGGCAAGAAAAGAAAGTCCTTGCAGCACAAGGACAAGGTTTTCTTGAAGCAGGTACTATGGTTAATATTCAAAGAGAAAAGCATGGAATCTTTTATGTGACTAAAGTTAAAAAAATAAAAAATTAAGAAAGGATATTTAAAAAATGATATATATAATTATATCTGTTATTGTTGCAGTTATCGTAATAGGTGCTGGTGTTTGATTCTTTTTAAAGAAAAAGAAAGAAAAAGAAGCACAAAGAAAAAAAGCGGCTTTTGAAAGAAAAAAATCAGAATTAAAAACTAAAATAGAAACTCTAAAATCTCCTGATAAAGAAAATAATTTAGCAAAACTTAATTCTATGCAAGTTGAAAATAATACAATTAAGGATTTAGAGACTTTCAGTACAGAAATCGATAATTTAATAGCTAAAATGCTTTTAGAAGAAAAAGAAAGACAAGAAAGAGAAAGACAAAAAAGAAGAATCGATCTTGCTGAAAATGAGTTTACTGTTATTGAAAACAAAAATACAAAAATCATTACCCAATTTTTAAAAACTCCTGGAACATATTACTGAGAAGAAGATGAACAAATTAAAACTTCTTTATTTGAAAACGAAGGAGCAAGCAAAGCAACTTTTGGTTTAGACGAAACTCCAATGAGATTTGATATTAACAAATTGTTTACCAAAGATAACAAAAGATTAAATATTGAATTAGTATTAATGTGAAAGGTTTTAGAACCAGAATTATTTTATAGACAAAAAGAAGCTCATAAGAAAAAATTAGAAATTGGTGTTAAAAACTCTATTTCAGATTTTATAAGAAGCAAAAATTGAGAAGAATTATCAGGTATAAACAATCAACTAAAATCTAATTTATTAAAAGAAATTGAATCAATTGTATCTAATACAGGTTTAGAAATAGTTAATTTAAATAATGATATTAATTTAGACGAAGATGATGTTAAAGCATTAAAAGAAATTAACACAGCAGAAGAAAAAAGTAAAATTAAAAAACTTGAAACAGAAGATGAATATTACAGATTAAAAAGATTAGCAGAAGCAGAAAGAGACTATATTGAAATTATAAAATCTGCAAATATTTCAGAAGAAGTATTAGTTTGAAAAGCCATTGATAAATTATCCGATTTAATCAAATCAAAAAACACTAATACTCTAGTTGTTTCTCCAAATTTAAAAGAAACAGCATTGGAAATAGTTAAAGGAGAAACTAGTGGAAATAAAAAATAAATGAAGGTTATTTCATTATGCAAGCTTGTTAATAATGGTTCTGCAATTTATTTTATTAACTATATTTTTTACTTTGTCTACAAGGAAAGTACCAATTCCAAAAGCATTAGAAATTTTTGTAATCGTATGAGTTAGTATATTTTTCACAATATCTACATTTTCAACAGTTTTATCAGTTGGAATTATGGTTAAGAAAGAAAAACCCTTAATTATTATTGTTTTAATTTTAATTAGTATATTATATAATTCATTAATGATCATTGCATGAAGATTACAACTAAATTCCACCATTTCTACATTAATTTCAATTATTTTGTTTTGTTCTGGTTTATTTTTATGAATTATTCCATTTTTAACCTTAGTTTACTTAATTTTTAAAGAAAGAAAATTAAATGTTTAAAAAAAATAAACAGAAAAAAGCTAGAAGTTGAGAAGAAGATTTTTGAGATTTTAAAAAAAGTATAAATTTTTTTAGAAATATAGTTATTATATGTTTGTTTTTATTATTTTTTAAATTTTTGGATATTTGAACAAGTTGGTTCTTTATTATGAAAAACCAAGCAACAATTAGTTTATGAATGGCTATGTTCATATTTTCAATATGATATTTTTTTACTAGTTATAAAACTTTAAAAAAACCTTTTTATATTTTTAGAATTATAACTCATATAGTGATTTTTAGTTTTTCTTTAAGTATGATTATTTTATATATGAATTATTTTGATAGGATTTCTAATGTTAATCCAATATTAATTTATTTACAAAGAATGTTAAATCTCTGAGGTGAATGATTATTTTGAATTTTAATGATTTTAATTCTTTTTCCTATATCTCTAATTAGTTATTTAAAACTTAAAAAGATTAAAAAAGATCATCCTGAATGAAAAAATTTAGGTAAAAGAAAAATTTCAGAAAAAACAGCAAATGGGATTGAAATAATAACTTTGGATGGGGTAAAATATTATAAACCAGAAGAGTTTGAGGAAGTATGAAAAGAATATAAAATTTTACCTAGTGACATCCAAGATTTAACAAAGGAAAGATTAATAAAAGTGCAAGAATTACTAACCAACAAAGAAACTATAATTGACGGAAATAAATTTAAAATTTTTGATATGAAAAATTCAGTCCTTCCAACTGAAGCTTTCGATTTCATAAGAAAAAGAATTCATTATAAATTAATGGACGTAAAGAAAAATATTGAAGATTATAAAGAAAAAAATCCAAGCATTAATCAAGAAAGAATGAGAGAAATTTTAATAGAATTACTTAAATGTATAGATCTTAGCGAATAATAAAATAAATTTTAATTATAAAATTAACAGGAATATATTTAAACAGAGCATAAATTTAAGACACCAATTTTATGCTCTGTTTAATTTGTATTTGTAGTTGTAATTTTAAAAGCATTATTTACTTGGACTTTTGATTATATAATTACATTTGGTACTAATACAATATTACTATTATTTAAGAGTTTTTCAATTATAGTAGAATCAATAGCATATAATCCCCGTAAAGATACAGTTTATGAAAATAGTGAACAGTGATGAATTAATTGAAAAAATTTAGTATTTAATGTTGGATATCTTACAGTGTTTATTTTCTTCCAATTACTATTTGTATTATTTAAAGATTCAGCAATTCAATTTCTATTTAGACAAAACTTTGCTTCTTCTATTAATAATTTATTTGTATTTGTAATTGGAATAGTATTTTTTGGAATTTCAATTGAAGTATATAATAAATGGGGTAACGACTTAGCTGCCAGATGAGATATAGAATTTTATGCTGAATTACCTCAACCATTTGAAAAAATTAAAGAAGCTATTGGTGGTGCTGTTAAACTTGCTGCCAAAGTAGGTGGTGTTGGAGCATTTCTTGGTAAAAACGCAAAAGGTAAATTTTTAGGAACTGGGTTAGGAGAGAAATATTTAAATAAAAAAGCAAGTGTTGTTTCAAAATATTCAGAGAAAATAAGAGATAGTGCTTTTGGGCAGTCAAAAATAGGTAAAAAACTATTATCTAATAAAAAATTAAATAACTGGGAAACCGCTATTAAAAATAAACAAGTTCGTCAAGGTAAAGGTGAATACACAACAGCTAAAACATATTCATCAAATAGAAAAACTGAAAATCAAAAAATATTTCAACAGGCAACACAAAAATTCTCTAGTGATAACATTAAAGCAAAAGTTAGAGAAAAATATAATGATTTTCATAATACTAACAAAGGTATCTACGATAGATTTAAAGAACAGTTTAATAAAGGTGTAGTTACTAAAAATACAGATGAAAAATTATTAACAAATAACCAATTACAATTAAATAATTTAAAACCAGATAATAAACCATTAATTGATAAACTAAATTCCCTACCTGCTAAATTCACTGAAACAACAAAAGAGGGTAATAATACAATCCAACCTAATACGATTCAAAAAGAAACAATCATTAAAGAAACTAAAAGCGATATTAAAGAAATTAAATCTGATGTTAAAGAAGTGAAAGTTGAAAAAATTAAAGAAACCGTTACAAATAACAAAGAAAGTATTAAAGAAACTGTTAATAAAGAACATATTAATATTCAAAAAGAAAATATTATTGATAAAGACACTCAAAAAGATAACAATATCAACACCATTAATACTAATAATACAAACGACATTAATAAACTTCAAGCAGACAATTCAACATCTAATAATAATGTATCAGATACTAATAAGGTAGAAAAAAATAGCGATGATAATATAAACAAAACAGAATCTAATAAAGTTGAAGAAACACCACAAGACATAGTAAAAGGAAACAAACCAGAAGAAAAAGTTAAATGAAAAGACAATAATAAAATTAAACTAGAATCAAAAATTGAAGATAACAATAAAACTAATGAAAGTAAAATAAAAACCAGAGATAATAGTGATAAAACTAACGACGATAAATTTGGAAGATTAATTATTAACTTCGAAAACATACCTAAAACAAGACAAGAAAATAAACCAGAAGAAAATAAACCAGAAGAAAATAATAAACCAGATTGAATAATTGATTTAGACAATACAACAAAAGAAAATAATATAGAGAATAATAAACCAGAAGAAAATTCTATAAATACTATAAATAATATTGAAAAAATTAATATTTCAGAAGACGTTACTGTTAAAAATAAAGATGTGCAAGATAAATTAAATAACAGCGACAATATAAATAATAAAAATGGTAAAACTAAAAAAACAAGTAAAAAATCTAATACTATAAAAAACGATAAAAATAACATTAAAAAACCGGTAGAAAAATTTAAGGAAACTAAACCAACAACTAAAAAACAAAAACCAAACTATGACTTAGGAATAAATTATTTAAATAACTCATTAAGCAAAGAAAAAATAGAAAAATCACTAGAAATAAATAAACCTAACAAAAATAATTATGATTTAAAACAATGAGTAAGAGATAATTTTAAAGAAAAGTCTAAAAAATAAAAAAAAATCGTAAAAAATAAATATAAAACATAAATAACAAAAGGAGAAACAATGACTTTCTGATTATATAAAAACGGAAATGAAGATGATTTTGAAAAATTTAAATCTGGTATTTATCACAAAATAGTTGAATGATTACAAGAAAAAAAGGTATTACCAAAAAACTGAGAAGACTTTAATGAAAAACATATGGATAACTTAATGGTATTATTTAGTGATTATGATTCACCCAAGGGAGTTTCTGAAAGAATAATTAAACCAGTTGAAGATGAACCTCATACAATAGGAATATTAATTGATAGAGATAAATTTGGAGAAATGTTTTATTGTAAGACAGAGGTAACTAACGTATGAAGTAACATTTCAGCCGAATTAGAAAACTTAATGAAAAATATAACTGATGAAACGTTAAAAGAAAAATTAAAACCATTTGACGATAAAGTTTCAGAGCAATTATCCTATTGATTAGATTATTTTGAAAATAGAAGGCAACTTGGAAAATAGTTGTTTTTTTATTACTTTAAATTATGTTAAAATCTAATATCATAAAATCTAAATACTGAGTATTATAAACAATGCACAAAACCAAAATGCCCCGCATTCAAAAAAAAAAACACTGTTATTTTCAACGGTAATTTCTGGATGGTATATTTATACTCCCAAAGTATTTTCGTTGATTATACCGAATGTATGGGCGTTACAGAGTAGGTTTTCATATAAGACGTAGTCTTTAATTTTTAAGGTAATATGTAAGTATTTTAGTTATAATACAGATTTGTTAATTAAAATTATACATAGCACCATTAATTAATAATAATTACACTGGCACCCAATATTAAAAAAAATACATTGCGTTTGATATGTAGTATTATTAAAAACTTATTATTTTCATTTGAAATTACACCATTTTATTATATGTTCAGTGCTTTTGTATGAATTAAAACATTTAAGCACCAGATGTTATAGTATTTATGGTGTATTTTTTATACTAATCTTATATTTTTCAGTTAATAGTTTAATTCATAACGCAATTTAAATAATAAAAATATTAATAAAGTAGTTCGTAAAGTATAAATTCTGTAAATTATTAATCAAAATGTCCTTTTTTTAGCGATATGAAAATAATAATTATTTCAATTAAAATAATGATATCAAAAAATTAAATTTCACATTAATTTTTTGATGAATTCAGCCTCTAAAAGGCTGAGTTTTTTTAACCCCCCCCGCCCCTTAATTGCAATTAAGGGGGGCACTCTTTTTCGCCAAAAAGAGCAAAAGGCACAAACAAGATTGCACCGACTTCGTCGCCTTATCTTGTATCCTTGGAATCATTATCGTATCACTGTTCCATTTTATTTAAAATTTTTTCATTTAAACTTATAAATTTTTGTAATAATTCAAATTCTTTGTAATCAAATTTTTCTTTATTGGTTGAAATTTTTTTGTCAATCATTTTATAAAAACTTTGTCCGCGGGTTTTAGTGTCTTTTATTATTTTTTCAATTTCTTTCTTTTCTAAAAGTTCAAAATCGTATTCTTTTTTGTTCTCTCTGCTAAATTCTTCATCCATCTCTTTTGTTGTTCATATTTCATTTCCAACTCTAATCTTTATATTTAAATCACTATCTAAAACAGCAACAAATTCTGTATTAGGAATTCCAAATGTTTTTTCAAAAGTATTTTTGTCTAATGTGTAATATTTCTTGTCGATTCTAAAACAATTTGCTGTGAATTTTCTTTTTATAGGAAGATAAATTTTTAATTGGTCTGGTTGTGCTTTTGTAAAAACATTATTTTTTGTCACTTTTTTCTTGAATTTCTCGTTATAAGAGTTTATAATATCATTGCGATTCGAATTTAAATCTTCTATGGATTTAAATTTTTTTTTGAAAAAATATAAAGGATAAAATTGTTGAGAACTTTTAAAAGATCTTTCTACGTTAGGTTTATGAGTGGCAATACTGCTTGAAAACACCTGTATACCCCTATTTTTCAACTCTTGAACCATATTTGTTTCAGGATTTATATAATTAAAAAATGTTGTTCTTTTATCAGTGATAATTAGTTTTGGAAAACCATATTTTTCAAAAAGCATTTCTAATAATTTCATATAACCTTTATTTGTTTCTTGTGTATCGGCATAAAAAGCAAGAAGTTTTCCTGAACTGGCATCTATTGCGTGATAAATAAAAATCTTTTGGTTAAGTGATTTAATAAAATATTCATAACAAGCGTCAATTTCAACAATTTCACCGAATTCTAAAGCATTTTTACTTATGATTTTTCTGTTATTATTTTGATCTCTTAATTCATTTTCTTTAGCAATTGCAAAAATATGATCAGAAATTTTTACTTTTATTTTTCCATTTTCAATCCCACTAATTCTTTTTTTAATGTCCGCCTTAGTTTTCCTTTTAGTATAAGGAGTCATTAAACATTGTTGGTTTGTTCTTCTTATCACAGTGGAATAAGAAGGTTTTTCTTTCATATTTTGTATTTCATCTTCATAGAAATATTTAAGTGGTATTCCAAGAGTTATCGCTCTTTCATTTATTATGTTTCTTAATTCATCATTATATTTAGTAATAAATTGATCAAAAAAATCATCTTTATATTTTTTAGAATAATCATTTCTTGCATTTTTATGTTTTACATAAATTGATTTACCAGTATTTTGTTTAATTAATTTTCTATGTCTAGTGACAGTTTTGACTGAGATATTTAATAAATTAGATAATTCTTTATTGGTTTTTTCTATGTTATTTCTAATAAAAGTTAGTTCTTTTGCTCTCTTTTTTTGTCACTTTGTTATTTCGATTTCTGTATTTTTCATCCCTATTCTCCTTTAGTAAATATTTTAATTATTATTATATATTACTAAGGAGGACATTTTGATTAATAAATACCCCGGGACATTTTGATTAATAATTTGCAAAATCGACCAAAAATCCCGCTTTTTCTAGTTTTGCTACAAAATAAATTCTGTGCTAATATTAAAAAATGATTAGTTTATTCAATAATAGAAAATAATAAAAATTATTTTATTTAAAGTAAAAATGATGATAAATATTAATTTTATTAAAAAACTCCATCGTAGACAGCAATGGAGTTTTCGTTTAATCTAATTTATTTAAATTAAACTTGGTTGTGAAAAATTGTTTTTACATTATTATTATAATACGCTTTTCTTAATACATAAATATTATTAAGAAAAATTAATTTTCAATTATATTGCTAATTAAAAATAAAAAGGCTTTTTTTGATGATTCTTTTATTCTAAAATTAATATCTAGTTTATTATCTACATCTTGCGAAATTTTGTCGGAAATTGCTTTTACACTAAAAAAATTAATTTTATTTTGAGAACAAACTTGAGCGATAGCAAAACTTTCCATATCGAAAATTTCACATTTTGTTTTTTTGTAGAATTCTAGAGCTTTTTCTTTGGAATCAAGAAATGAATTTGAAGAACAGATATTGCTGTATTTTACTTTTTCTATTATTTTTATTTTATTTAAAAAATACTGTTTTTCCCCTGGTGTTTGTCCAAAATTGTATCAAGGAGTTTGCGTATCAATATTAAAAAATTTTTTTGGAATGACTATCTCAAAAATATTATGTTTTTTAGATATTGATCCAACTGCACCAAAATTATAAATATTTTCAATATTATTAAAAACAGAAAGCAATAAAGTAGTACTACTTGCAGCATTAATTAATCCAATACCAGAATATAAAACTACTAGAAAATTATTATTTTTTTCAAAAACTAAAAATTTTTTATTTAGTTTTTTAATAGTCTTTTTTAAGTTTCATCCTTCTTGAATAAGCAAATGCTCTTCTTCTGGATCGGCAATTATTAATGCGTTTTTAATCTTTGTTAAGTCAGTAATCATAAATATCTAATTGTTCTTTTGAAACTGTGGTTTTGTTTAAATTAAAATGTTTAATGTGCTCTACTACTTTTTTAAAAGCTAAATCAAAATTGCTAAAAGCTAAACTTCTAATAGTTTGGATTCCATCTCATTTTCTACCTTGACATAATTTATCTGCCATAAAAACAATCTTATCCAAAGTTGACATTTCATAATCAATAGAAGTGTGTACAGAAATAGCTCTAACTATTTCTGAATTTTGCACTTTATAATATTTATCTAATCATAAAGAAGTTGTAGTTTGGTGTAATTTATAGTCAGGAATTTGCTTTTCATCAATATCATTTTTTACTAAAAAATCTCTATGCATTTCTATTGTTCATCTTTTTGTTAAATCATGAACTAGTCCAGAAAATCAAGCTATTTTTGCATTATAATTTAAACTTTTTGCATACTCTGCAGCAAGCGATGCTGTTGCTCTACAATGTTTATTTAATTTGGCATCTGTAGTGTTATTTAAAATTTCTAAAATATAAAGAAAATTCTTTCCGATATATTCAATTGTTTGGTTAAATAAATTACTAAAATCCCCTAATTTAACTTCTGTTGAAGAAGCAGGAAAAATTTCGTTATTTAATAAAATACAATTAAATTTTTTTAAATTTTCCTTATTTAGTTTATTTTCCCTTTTAAAAATAACAATTTTCACTAATGAACTGATTTTTTCTATCTCTTTTCATTTGTGCAATTTATCCAAATTATCTGAACCTAAGATCAAAAATAATTCATCATTTGGAAATTTATTTTTAAAATAATTAACAGTGTCAATAGTGTAACTTACTCCTTTACGATTTATCTCAAATAAAGAAATTTCCGTATTTTCTGGTTTAACATCATTGATCATTTTTACACGATCATTTCAATCTTCATATTTACTTTTTGTTTTAAATGGACTTTTAAAAGCTGGAACAAAAAAGAATTTATCTAGAGATAAAATTTCTAGTGATTGTTCTGCTACCTTTATATGTCCTTTATGAATAGGATCAAACGATCCTCCAAATATACCAATTTTCATTTTTTAATTATAATAAAAAAAAGAAAAATTGAAGCGAAAAACTTCAATTTAACCAGTTTAAACTTGCTTTTAAAGGTTTTTAAAGTTAACATTGCAAACTTCTAAGACATCGTTTTACAAGTTG
Source organism: Mycoplasma sp. 5370 (assembly GCF_054343435.1). NCBI lineage: Bacteria > Bacillati > Mycoplasmatota > Mollicutes > Mycoplasmatales > Mycoplasmataceae > Mycoplasma > Mycoplasma sp. 5370. The sequence continues at coordinate 10,807 of NZ_JBTGVF010000006.1, read as the reverse complement.
TTCTTTAAAAAACTAGGGAGTGATAATTCTGAATTATCTTCTTCCTCTTCATTAAAAGTTGTTGAATTTTCCAAAATACTATTATTTTGAAATAATGAACTATTAAAACTTTCATTATTGTTATATGTAGAATCACTATAAGTGTTTGTGTTTTGAGAATCTAAAGTTGACATAGAAGTAGTATTATTAATCAAATCTAAATTTTTATAATAGTTAGAACTTCTTTCTAAACCAGAAGCAACTAAGGAAATTTTCAGTGATTTATCACTATTATTTTTAGAAATTAATCCTTGAATAATATTAACATTTTCTCCTGTTGCATTTTTAATTAAATCAATAATTAAACTAATTTCTTGGAAAGTTACAGCTGAACCGCTAATATTAACGATAACATCTGTACATCCTGTAATTTCGTGTTCTAAAATGTTGGAAAAAATAACTTTTTGAGCTGCTTTTTCTGCTCTGTCTTTACCTGATGCGCTTGCATCATTCATTATTATTTCACCTTTGTTTTTAGTTACAAATAATAAATCGGCAAAATCGACATTTTGAACACCAACTTCATTAATTATTTCATTAATAATGTTTAATGTTTTTTCTAATATTGTATTAGAAAATTTAAGTGAATGTTCATTAGAAACTGAACCATAATTAGCAAGTAATTTTTGATTAGAGACAATAATTAGTCCATCAACTATTTTTTTGAGATCTTCAATTCCTTGAAGAGCATTATTTTTAATTCTTTCACCTTCATGTTCAAAAGGGGTTGTAACTACAGCAATAACTAAAGAAGCGGTTTTTTTAGCAATTTCTGCAACAACTTTAGATGCTCCAGTTCCTGTTCCTTTTCCCATTCCAGCAGCTATAATAACAATATCTGCATCTTTGATTCTATCTTCAATTTCTTGTTGACTTTCTAAGGCACATTCAAAACCGATTTTAGGGTTACTTCCTGCACCAAATCCTTTTCTTTTTTCGTAATCACCAAGGTAAATTACTTTATTTTCATCAAAATAACTCAAGGATTGTGCATCTGTATTTAATGCTATATATTCAACATTGGGTAAGTTGTATTCCATTAATGTTTTTATGGAATTATTTCCACAACCACCAATACCTAAAACTTTTATTTTTATGTTGTTTTTAAAAGTATTATGCATGTTTTATCCTTTTTGTTAATAATTTGTTTAAAAAATTTAAGAATTTATTACCTTTGAAAATTAATTCATCTGTTGAATAAGGTTGAGTATTAATTAAAAAGTGCTCACTTTTACTTAAATCAATATTATTATATGATTTTTCGATATATTTTATTCCTTCTAAAATTTCTTTTGCATCTTTGGAAATTAAAGGATGGAATTTAGAGTTAAAAATAATAATTTTTTTATTGATTTTTTGTTCAATTAAAGATAAAAATATAGTATTTTGTTCTTCTTTTTTATTTAGAAAAATTGCAAATTCACTGTAATTTTCTATGTTTTTGATTTCACTTACAACAAGTTCAGCAATTTTGTTATAATGTTTTTCTAACACAGTTTTAAATTCTAAAACAGTTAATTTATTTTTAATTAAACTAGTAGAGGGTTTGATTATGGATAAGCTATCTCCATATATATTAACTAGTTCATCTACTTGGTTTTTTTCTAAATTTAATTCTTTTGCAACTATTTTATTAATATCTGCAAAAGAAGAAGGAATATCTTTAATTTGTTTAATATGCCCTTGTTCTATAACTGAAATTTTAGTATTAGAACTATTTAAATTAATTATTATTTTTTTAGAATCTTGATTATTTAAATCTAGATTAATAAGTCTATCTAATGATATTAATTCAGTGAAAAATGATTCAATTTCTAAATTTAATTGTGAAAATAAATTATTTATTTCTTGATATAAATTGTTTTCTAAAAAAGTAAATGAATACTTAATTTCAATAGAATCAGCATTTTTTAATAAAGGTTTTTCATTGCCTTCATAAAATAATATACTGTTTTTATATATTTTGTATTCTTGTGGAATGATAGAAATAAAGGTATGATTAGAAATTAAATTGTTTTGTTTTGCTTTAGTTAAATTTCTATTTATTTCTTCACTTGTGATTGTTTTTTTATGGTTTAAAATTTCGGTTTTAACTCAATAAAGATTAGTTTTAAAAAGAAAATTGTCGCTCAAAGAAATAAAAATTTTTTTAACATTTGTTTTGATTTTTTTATTCAGAGACTGCATCGCATCTCTATAAAAATCAAAAACTTCTTTTTGTAATAAGTTTTTTTCATTAAAGATTAAAACTTTTTCATTTTTTATTTCTTCAAAAGCTAAGATTGCACATTCTTGTAATGATGTGTCAATTTTAGCAACAACCTTTATATTTCTTTTCATTTTTTACTCCACTAATCTTGTTAAAATACGTAATTTTGCACTTCTACTTCTTTTGTTTTGTTTTATTTCCTCATCAGAAGGTAAAATTGATTTTGCCATTCATTTTTTTTCTTGCATTATCGGAATCCGATAATCAACTTCATTTTCTGATATTAATTGTTTAAAAAATTTCTTTACTATTCGATCTTCGATTGAATGAAAGGAAATTATGAGTAATTTTCCATTAACTTTAAGAAAATCAATAGCATTTTCTAATAAAGTATTTAGAGATTCTAATTCGTTATTAACAGCAATTCTAATAGCTTGAAATACGGCTTTTGCAGGATTTTTCATTCTTACAACCTTAGCAGGTAATGATTTCCTGATTACTTCTACCAACTCTAAAGTTGTATTAATGGGTCTGCATTGAACTATAGCTTTCGCAACTCTTTGTGGGAGCATTACATCAGCGTTTTGTTTAAATATTTCTACTAATTCACTTTCTGAAAAATTATTGACAATATAATGAGCATCCAAAGTTTGACTTTGGTCCATTCTCATATCTAGACGATAATCCTTATTATAAGAAAAACCTCTGGAAGTTTCATCTAATTGTGGTGATGAAACTCCTAAATCTACTAATATGCCATCTACTTTATTTATATTAAGTTTTTCTAATTCGCTTTTGATATTTTTAAAATCACTATGAATTAAAGTGAAATTCTTAGATATTGAGCTGAGTTTTTGTTCACTTTTCTTAATTGCTTCAATATCCTTATCAAATGCATATAGATGACCATTTTTAAGTTTTTCTAAAATCTTAGATGAGTGTCCCGCTCTTCCGAGCGTTAAATCTAGATATATACCATTTTCATTAATTTCTAATTTTTCAATTACTTCTTTTAATAAAACTGGAAAATGTTCCATTATAATTCAACTCCACTTTCAAATAAAGTTTTTTGGAGCTCATCCATCTCTTCATCATCAAGGAATTTAGATTGCTGTTTTTCGTATTTTTCTTTTGGTCAGAGTTCTAATTTTTCTCCAACCCCAATTAAATACGCTTCTTTTTCGATAGAGCAAGTTTTTAATAATGTTTTTGGTAAGACAATTCTTCCAACTTTGTCGATAGTAACATCAGTTGTATTTCCAAAGAAAAATCTTGCAAATTCTCTAACTGCTTTATTTAAAGAGTTATTTTTTTTCAATTTTTCTTTGATTAAGTCAAATTCTTCTTTAGAACGAATTTCAATGACTTTATCTAAACCGATTGAAACATAAACATAATCACCTAATTTTTCTCTGAAATTAGAAGGGATTATGATTCTGTTCTTTTCGTCAATAGTTTTTAAATGACTTCCAAACATTACCACTCCTTACCACTATCTACCACATTATAATACTTTTTTTGAACTTTTTTATAAAAAAAGATAATTTTTTTTCATATTTTATTTTTGCCAAAAAAGATTTGAAATGATTTGAAAAAACTTTTTTTAGCAAAAAACACACTTTACAGTGTTTTTTTGTTATTTTTTTTTCTTTTTCATATAATTTGCTAAAAAATATATGCTTTTTTGCAAAAAAGAATAAAATTATAAGGACTTGAGAAATCTTGTCAAAATGGAGTTATATTGAAAGAAAAAATAAAAGAATTTTTGAACTTGATATTTTTATATATTTTTATATATTTAATAGTTTTTATAGTTTTTGTTATTTTTTCTATTTGAAATTATTCTCTGCTATTAGGATGAATTTTTTCATTTATTTCTGTGAATATAACTTTTTTTAGTAAAATTTTTACTTTAGAGTTACTAAAAAAGGTTAATATTAATACAAATAGCAAAAAAAAGAATTTTTTTTACACAATTGGAATAGTCTTTAGTTTGTTTTCATTAATATTTCATGTATTATTAATTATTGCTATTGTCTTTATTAATAAAGCATTTACAAATACAAATGACATACAAGTTATTTTATTTCCTATAAATTTAATAACTTATATTATTGGAAATTCACTTGTTTTACCAGTTGTTGTAATTAATTTAATTATTAAAAAAAATAAAGGATAAAAAGAATGGATAAATGATTAGAAAATTGAAATCAACCACAACTTTTTACTCTTTTTATATTAGTTTTTTTAGTTGTTGTAACATCATTGATTTTATACTTTCAAATTAAAAAAACAAAAAAAGATAAAGCACCTACAACGGTTGTTTATATAACTGAACAATACTTCGGTATTGTCGAATCAATTGTAGATGAAAGTGGTGTTAAAGGTAAATTGTCAACAAATATTAAACCTTATATATTTACTTTATTTACCTTTTTACTTTTTGGAAATCTACTTTCTTTATTTGGATTAGAACCAATAGGAAGTACATATTCCGTAACATTCACATTGGCTTTTGTATCCTGAAGTGGAATTTATGTCATAGGTATTACTATGCAAAAATGGAGATTTTTCAAAAAATTTCTTAATCCACTTGAAATAATTTCAATTCCTGCACCATTAATTTCTTTATCATTCAGGATGTTTGGTAATATAATTGGTGGTTCAACTATTTTGATTTTATTTTACGCAGGTACACAATTTGTATGATCATTATTGCCGATAGCTGGATTTAGCGTTTTTAACTTGCCAGCAGCAATATTCTTTGCGCCACTAATATTCTATTTTGATATTTTTGGTGTAGTAATTCAAGCATATGTCTTCACTTTACTAACTACAACTTATTGAAGTACAAATGCTGAAGTTGAATAATAATAAAATAAGGAGATTTTAAAATGACAAATGAAATTATCGAAATTGCTTCAAAATTAGATCCTAAGGTTTCAGCAAATTCTACAGGGATAGGTCTTGTTGCAATTGGAGCAGGTTTAGCTATGGTTGGAGCTCTTGGTGTTGGAGCTGGTCAAGGATTTGCAGCAGGTAAAGCTGCTGAAGCTGTAGGGAGAAACCCAGAAGCAGAGAAAAAAATCAACAAATTAATGATTATTGGTGCTGCTATTGCTGAAACTTCTTCAATTTATGCACTTGTTATTGCAATACTTTTAATTTTTGTTTATTAGATTAAAATGGATCAATTAATTTTAAAACAATTCAGTTCAGATGGAAAAGTTGATGCAAGTGAAGATATTTCCAATCTATTTAAAAATATTTTTCCAAACCCTTGAGTAATTCTTGCAACTGTTATTGCCTTCTTAATTGTATTCTTTTCTTTATTTTTCTTTGTTCATAAACCTATTAAAAAGGTAATTGAAGAAAGAAGACAATTCATTCAAGATAACATCGATGAAAGTGTCAAAAATAAAGAAAAATCCATAGTTTTAGAAGAAAAAAGAAATACAGAGCTTTGAGAAGCAAGAATTGCAGCAGCTGGTATCATTAACCAAGCTAAAATTGAGTCTGAAAAAATAGCAAATCAATATATTACTAATGCTAAAAGAGAAGCAAAAAGAATTATTGAAGATGGACACAAAAATATTTCACAGCAACAAAAGAAATTTGAAGAGGAATCTAGAGAAGAAATTATTACAGTTGCAACTAAATTAGCATCAAAAATTTTAGAAAAACACGTAAGTCACTACGAAGAAAAAGAACTTATTGATAAATTGCTTAATGAGGTTTATGAATAATTATGAATACAATAAGTAGTGAAAGAATTAATGGTTATGCACAAGCTATTTTTCAAATTGCACTTGAACAAAAAAAAGTTGATGTTTTTTACAAACAAACAGAAAAACTAAGCGAAATCTTTAAAAAAGAAGAAGATTTACTTCCATATTTAAAAAGTTTTGAGATTGAATTTGAACTAAAAGAAGAATTAATTGATGCTTCTTTTGCAAAAACTTATCAAGCAGAACTTGTAAATATGATTAAACTTTTAGTTCAAAATCACTTTATAAGTTCAATTAATTATATTTTTAATAAATTTGAAAAATATGCTCTTGACTATTTAAAACAGAAAAAAGGTGTTGTTTATTCAAGTCATAAGTTGAATAAAGAATATATGGACAAAATTATTGATTTTATTGAAACAAAAATCAATAAAAAAGTAATTTTAAAAAATGAAATTGATAAAAAACTAATTGCTGGTATCAAAATTATTATAGATGATTTAATTTTTGAAAATTCAATCAATTCTCAATTAAATCAAATAAAAGATCATATACTTAAAGGAAAGAGAGAAAAATAATATGCCATTAAAAACAAGTGATATTTCAGCATTAATAAAAGCACAAATTAAGTCATATGGCAAAAAAATCATTTCTGACGAAGTTGGAAAAGTAATTTCAGTTGGTGACGGAATCGCTCTTGTATCCGGACTAGAAAAGGTTGGTCTTGGGGAACTAGTTGAATTTCCTAATAACATTTATGGTATGGCTTTAAACATAGAAAGCGACTTTGTCGGAGTTGTTATCATGGGTAAAGAAAACCAAGTTGTTGAAGGCGATTTAGTTAAAAGAACTAAAAAAATCATTTCTGTTCCTGTAGGGGAACAAATGGTTGGAAGAGTTATAAATGCTCTTGGGGAACCTATTGACGGAAAAGGTGCAATTGATTTTAGCAAAAGAAGAGAAATCTTTGTTGAAGCGCCTGGAGTTATGAAAAGAAAAGAAGTTAATGAACCTTTAAAAACAGGTATATTAGCTATTGACTCAATGGTTCCAATTGGAAAAGGTCAACGTGAATTAATTATTGGTGACCGTCAAACAGGAAAAACTGCTGTTGCTATTGATGCAATTTTAAACCAAAAAGGACAAAATGTCCACTGTGTTTATGTAGCAATTGGACAAAAAAATTCCACAGTTGCACAAATTGTTAATAAACTTCAAAACAGTGGTGCAATGGAATATACAACAGTTGTTGTTGCTGGAGCTTCTGAACTTGCTCCTTTACAATATATTGCTCCTTACTCAGGAGTAACTATTGCCGAAGAGTGAATGTATAAAGGGAAAAATGTGCTAATTGTTTATGATGATTTATCAAAACACGCAGTTGCTTACCGTACACTTTCACTTCTTTTAAGAAGACCACCTGGTAGAGAAGCATATCCAGGAGATATCTTCTACCAACACTCATATTTACTTGAAAGAGCTGCTAAACTTAATCAAGAAAATGGTGGTGGTTCAATTACAGCACTACCTATTATAGAAACACAAGCAGGGGATATTTCAGCATATATTCCTACAAACGTTATTTCTATAACAGATGGTCAAATCTTTATGAAAGAGGCTTTATTTAACTCAGGACAAAAACCTGCTGTTGATGTTGGTTTCTCTGTTTCTAGGGTTGGTTCAAGTGCTCAAACTAAAGCTATGAAATTTGTTTCTTCTTCATTGAAATTACAATTAGCTCAATATAATGAATTAAAATCATTTGCTCAATTTGGTTCAGATTTAGATGAAACAACAAGAAGAATTTTAGATCACGGTTCTAAAGTTTATGAATTGTTAAAACAATGACAATATATTCATTTTGACCAAAACGATCAAGCCATTATTTTACTTTCTGTTAAAGATAAACTAATTAATCCTATTCCAAAAGAATACATTTTACAATATAGAGATGAATTAGTTAATTTTATAAACAGTGATACTAAAGCCTTAGAATTAAAGGCTGAATTGATTAAAGAAAGAGCATTTAACGACGAATTATTAGTTGAATTTAAAAAATTAATAAAAAGTTTTATTTTAGAATTCATCAACAAAATTCCTAACTATGATGCTTCTTTATATCCTGCAATGCCGGAGTTATAGAAAATGGCTTCTAATCAAAAAATAAAAACTAGAATTAATTTAATTTCAAATACAAGAAAAATAACTAAAGCAATGGAATTACTCTCCAGTGCTAAATTAAGAAGAATGAAAAATAATTTTCTTTCTATTCAAGAATATTCAAATTCTATTAAAAGCATTTTAAGTTCATTAGCACAAAAAACTAAAAATATAGGCGAAATTTTTAATTTAAATAAAGAAGCACCAAAATTATTTATTATCATTACCTCCGATTTAGGATTATGTGGTGGATATAACAGCAATATCTACAAATTAACTAAAAAGGAAATTGGCAAAAATGATAGACTAATAATTTTCGGAAATAAAGGAATTTCGCTTTTTAAAGACTTTGAAACTCAAATTATTCAAAAACATTCTAACTATGGTGATGACTTAAACTATTCACTAGTAAATAATGTTATCAACAAAATAAAAGAACTTTTAGAAACCAAATCAGTTTCAGAAGTAAATTTAGTTTATACCAAATTTATTAATAGCGTGCTTTACGAACCACTAATTAAAAAATTGTTACCACTAAATAATGATCAAAAAAGTGATTTTAATATTAGTGACAATGAAAATAATGTCTTAGTAGAATTTGAACCTAATCCAGAAATTATTTTAAAAAATCTTATCCCTTTATATATGGGATCTACAATTTACAATGCTTTAGCTGAATCTAAAATTTCCGAAATGTCTTCAAGAAGAACAGCTATGGAAAATGCATCAAATAATGCAGATGAAATTATTAACAATTTACAAATTGTCTTTAATAGAGCAAGACAGTCTTCTATTACTCAAGAAATTACTGAGATAATAGGTGGAACAACAACAAAATAATAAAGAAAGGAAGGAAACTATGGAAAAAAATATAGGTAAAATTGTTCAAATTTTAGGTCCAGTTATTGACGTAAAATTTGAATCAGGTAAACTTCCAGCTTTACTTAATGCTTTAGAAGTTAATCTTAATGCCAACAAAAAAATTATCCTTGAAGTTGAACAACACATCGGTGATGATGTAGTTAGAACTATCGCTATGGAAATGACTTATGGACTTTCTAAAGGACTTGAAGTTGTAGATACAGGAAAATCAATTCAAGTACCTGTAGGAAAAGAAATTCTTTCTAGAATGTTCAATGTGCTTGGTGAACCTATTGATGAATTAGGTTCAGTGGATGCAAAACTAAAAATGCCCATCCACGCTACTCCACCAACTTATGAAGATCAAAAATCAACTTCTGAAGTTTTAGTTACAGGAATTAAGGTTATCGATTTATTAATCCCTTATGTTAAAGGTGGAAAAATCGGTTTATTTGGTGGAGCTGGAGTTGGAAAAACAGTTCTTGTGCAAGAACTTATTAACAACATAGCTACTCAACATGGTGGTCTCTCTGTTTTTGCAGGAGTTGGAGAACGTTCAAGAGAAGGTAATGATCTCTATCACGAAATGAAAGCTGCAGGAGTTTTAGACAAAACAGCACTTGTTTTTGGTCAAATGAACGAACCTCCCGGAGCTAGAATGAGAGTTGCTTTAACAGGACTAACAATGGCTGAATATTTTAGAGATAAACTAAATCAAGATGTTCTTTTATTTATTGATAATATCTTTAGATTTACTCAAGCAGGTTCTGAAGTATCAACTTTACTTGGAAGAATCCCTTCAGCGGTTGGTTACCAACCAACTCTTGCTACAGAAATGGGACAATTGCAAGAAAGAATTACTTCTACAAGAAATGGTTCTATAACTTCAGTACAAGCAGTTTATGTACCTGCAGATGACTTAACTGACCCTGCACCTGCAACAACATTTGCTCACCTAGATGCTAAAACAGTTCTAGATAGAAACATTGCTGCTCTTGGTATTTATCCAGCAGTAGATCCCCTTGCTTCAGGTTCAAGAATGCTTGATCCTTTAGTAATTGGAGAAGAACATTATAGTGTTGCAAGAAAAGTACTTGAAATTTTACAAAAATTTAAAGAATTACAAGATATTATTGCTATTCTTGGTATGGATGAACTTTCAGAAGAAGATAAAAGAACTGTTTCAAGAGCAAGAAGAATTAGAAACTTCTTATCTCAACCTTTCTTTGTTGCTGAAAAATTTTCAGGTATTTCTGGTAAATTCTTACCATTAGAAGATACAATAAGAAGTTTTAAAGAAATTATAGAAGGTAAACACGATTCATTACCAGAAGAAGCATTTTTATATGTTGGTTCAATTGAAGAAGCAATTGAAAAAGCTAAAAAACTTTAATTTTTAATCATGAAAATAACTAAACTAAAAATAATTACTCCTAATGGTGTATTTTTAGAAAAAAATATCGAAATTATTACTTTAAAAACCACCGAAGGATATAAAGGATTGCAATATGGAATTCAACCTTTTGTTGCATCAATAGTTCCATCCAAAGCTTTTATCAAAAGCGAAAACAAAGAAGAAATAATTTATATTAAATCTGGAATTGTATATGCTCAAAAAGAATTAATAACTATTATTAGTGATTCAGTATCATATGATTCAAATATCATTGATATTAATGATGAATCTAATAAAACTCATGATACTAAAGCTAAAAGTTCAATAGAAGATGTACAAAAAGAAATTCAAATTAAAAAAGAAATAGAAAAAGCACAAAAATAGTCCTTAATTGGACTATTTTTTTAATCTTAA